>CAYTVH010000027.1:0-22492 GCA_964441805.1 uncultured Oscillospiraceae bacterium
TCGAACAAAACCACAAACACATGTTTACTTTTTGTTCTTTTCGTGTTATACTGTTCGCATAAGTAAGGAGGGTGCTGTTATGTTAAAAGACAGAGAACAAAAGATATTGAACTATATGAAGGAAGAAATAAGACAGAAGGGATATCCGCCAACTGTCAGAGAGATATGCTCTGCACTGAACATAAAGTCCACTTCTACGGCACACAAGGATATCGACAGCCTGGTGAAGCAGGGCTATATCAAGAAGGATCCATCTAAGCCAAGAGCATTGATGATCGTTGATGTGGATGCGTCTGCAGCAGCTGAAGCGGCACGTGACGCAGCTTACGGCGGACAGTATGCAGGATCCGGAGCGGGTTATGATAGCGTATCACAGGTCCGCGAAGAGATGGTCGATATTCCTATCGTTGGAAGGATCGCAGCAGGAACACCGATACTGGCTGAACAGAACGTGGAAGACAGCTTCCCTATGCCTGCAAGATTCGTAGGAAACGGAACCAACTTCATGCTCACAGTCAAGGGCGAGAGCATGATCGAAGCCGGTATCATGGACGGCGACTACATACTGGTAGAACAGCAGCAGACAGCTCGCAACGGAGATATCGTAGTTGCTATGGTAGACGGATTCGAGAGCGAAGCCACTGTTAAGACATTCTACAAGGAAGCTGATCACATCAGACTCCAGCCTGAAAACTCTACAATGAGCCCTATTATAGTTAAGGATGCTAAGATACTTGGTAAGGTGAAGGGCGTATTCAGATACTTCTAAACAAATACAAGCTGCATTGGACTTTCGAAGGTCCGGCAGCTTGTTTTTTAGTGCTCGTGTTTTCTTTCATATCAGTAATTTATTTTTTATTTCCGAATGGATGATTTGAGTATTGAGATCACCCAGTTCATTGTCGTAAGTAAGGATGAGATTTTTCCATGGTACGATTCCTTTATACTGATAGTTTCTGAGCTTATCATAATGATCGTACATATAGAATGCATCATTTGTTAGCCCAACATGCTCCCAGTAGTATATTCTGCCATCAGGAAGTTTTATCGTGAAATCAGGTGCATAGCGGCGACCTTTTATATAAATGCGTTCCTCATAATGAAACGCGATGTTATACATATATAGTATTTCAGCGATAATGAGTTCTGATTTTGTTCTGACTTTAAGATTTCTTGAAGTCGTGTGGATCTTTTCATGCGGGTTATATGTGCTTTGATCAAAAGGTGCATCCATCCATTGCTGCAATTCCTCGGACAACTTAGCGGTGCGGGATAATTTGTCGGTATAGTACTGCATCGGCAGTGATTTATAGATATCAGACATCATGCTTATAACGGATTCTGGGGTGATGCTTTGATACCCGGACAATGCTGATGAAAGCACTTTGATGTTGGCATCAAGAATGGGAATGACCTTCATTAGATATTCTTTTCTTGCCAGCTGCTTTTTCATATGTATATTCTTGCCGATTCCTTGGCGAATATATTTGCCGTTGACGCTTTCCGAATGATAGTATTGGTATTTGCCGTTGTTAAGATAGCCGATCAGCTTGCCCTTTGGAAGTGATTTCAGCTCTTTTATGTATATAGCTCTGAGCTTTTCATGAATATACATAAAATCCTCTAAGTAGTTCTTATAAATCTCCATTTTTCCTCCTTTTTCCCCTTAAATAGCACTAAAGATGGGTTGTAATATAGAATTGAACAGACGGTTTATGTAGATGGGAGTAACTGTGATGTTATTATACACAAAATGGAAAAAAATGGCAATAGCCAAATCGCAATCAACTAAAAAAAGAATACATACAATAAAAGAAGACGCATGCAGCGTCTTCTTTCATGGAGTATTTATTAATGTTGTAGATCTTTTAGATCATCTTATCAACGGAGTCTAATACCTTATCCATGATAGCCATCTGTTCCTTCAGTTCATCTTCGGTGATGATCAGTGGAGGAGCAACGATGATCATGTTTTCATGAGTGTAAGTCCAGAAACCTTCTGCAACCAGCATTCCCAGGATCTTCTTCATCAGACCTTCAGGGTCTTTGCCGAATGGAACTATTGGTTCTCTTGTAGCCTTATCCTTAACCAGCTCGATTGCGGAGAACAGACCGATGTGTCTTACTTCGCCTACGCATGGATGAGCATCTACATATCCGTCCAGGATGTCAGCCAGAACTTTGCCTGTAACCTTCATCTTGTTTTCGATATCCTGATCTTTGTATTCCTTGATTGTAGCTACTGCTGCAGCACATCCCATAGGATGAGCTGAGTAAGTCAGTCCGCAGCCCAGTGCTGTTTCATCAAAGAACTTAGCGATTTCTTCTTTAACAACAACTCCGCCCAGAGGAACGTATCCGCAAGTTACACCCTTAGCGAATGTGATCATGTCAGGTTCATATCCGAAGTTCATGAATGCGAAAGGCTTACCGCTTCTGTACCAGCCTGCCATAACTTCGTCAGCTACCATCAGGATCTCATACTTGTCGCAGAGAGCTCTAACGCCCTGATACCATTTAACAGGAGCGATCAGGATACCGTTGGAACCAACGATTGATTCCAGCCAGATCGCAGCTACGTTTTCAGGTCCTTCGTACAGGATCTGGTTTTCCAAAAGTTCCAGATAGAAATCAGCTACTTCGTCTTCGTTTGCAAAGTTGCAAGCCTTAGGAGCTCTGTAAGCATAAGGACCATCGTACTTAATGTATCCCGGACCGCCGGGTTCGTTGAAGAAGTGTCTAGGTTCGCCTGTCAGCATGCCGGCGCCTGCTGATGAACCGTGATAGCATCTGTACTGGGAGAAGATCTTCTGCTTTCCGGTGAACTGTCTGGCGATCTTGATAGCATTTTCGTTAGCTTCTGCGCCTGCGTTGGTGAAGAAAACTTTAGCTCCCTTCAGGCCTGTCAGTTCAACAACTGCTTCAGCAGCGTCTGATCTGCAGTCCATAGCGAATCCAGGTCCCATGAATGGGATCTTCTGAGCCTGTTCACAGATAGCATCAATGATAGCCTTGTTTCCGTGACCTAAGTTTGAGTTGACCAGCTGTGAAGACATATCTGCATATCTCTTGCCGTCTTCGTCCCAGAAGTAGATTCCTTCAGCCTTAGTAACTACGATAGGCTTCAGAGCACCCTGTGCTGACCATGAGTGGATGTTGTATTTTAAGCTTTTTTCTCTAATTGCTGACATTTTATTATCCTCCTTTTATTCGAAAAGAGTAAACTCTTTATGATTTATGCGTCTACCTTAGCCTTGATTGCAGCGTCGAACAGTTCTTCGTCTGTTGGCTGGAATGAAGGGATAGGTCTTGATACGTATGTAAAGTTCAAGAGATCCTTCCAAGTAGCGTTGTGGGAGATGCTGTTGTGTCCCCAAGTTCCGCAGCCCAGAGTCATGGAGATAGGGAATCCGCAAGTCCATGAACCGGAGTTGGTCAGTGACTGAGGCTGGTTAACGCAAACCTTACATACAGGAATAACTTCGCCCAGCTTAGTTACTCTTTCAGGCAGTGCAGTGTGGATACCGCAGCTGTGGCCCTTGCCCTGGTAGTCCAGGATCTTCATCATCTTATCTACTGCATCGTCGAAGTCCTTAGCTTTTCTGATACCGGAAACAGGTGACAGCTTTTCGCCTGTGAATGGGTAGTCATTTCCGTATCCGCCGTTTTCTTCTGCCATCAGCATCTTAGTTCCTGCAGGTACGTCGATTCCTGCTGCCTTAGCGATAGCTTCAGCACCCTGAGCAACGATCTGTCTGTTCAGGTCGTGGTTAGCAGGTGATTCAGGCCACAGAGTCTTCAGCAGTGCTGCTTTTTCAGCTGAGTCTTCCTTCAGAAGAACTGCGCCTGCCTTAGCCATAGCTTCTGCCCATGCATCGTAGCATTCTTCCAGTACGATGATGTTGTTTTCTGTTGAGCATGATGTAGCGTGGTCGAATGACTTTGACTTAACGATCATTTCTGCCACTTCGTCAAGGTCAGTAGTTCCGTCGATGATGGATACTACGTTACCTGTACCTACGCCGATTGCAGGGTTGCCGGATGAGTAAGCCTGACGTACCATTGGAGTTCCGCCTGTTGCCAGGATGAAGTCAACCTGCAGCATCAGCTGCTGTGAAGTTTCTACTGATACGTATTCAGGTTCGATGGCCTGAACCAGGTCAGCAGGGTAACCCAGCTTAGCGATTGTTTCTCTGATGAGAGTTGTTACAGCCAGATTAGTCTTTCTTGCCTTTGGATGTGGAGCCAGGATGATAGCGTTTCTGGTCTTCAGTGCCATCAGTGACTTAACTACAGGAGTAGCTTCGCCGTTTGTTACAGGGATGATAGCTCCGATAACGCCCATTGGCTTAGCGTATGTTTCCATACCCATCTTTTCGTCTACATCGATGAGACCAACTGATTTTTTATCTTTCATCTGGAAATATGATCCCTTTACCTTGCCGTACATCTTGGCCTGCTTGTGTTCAGGGATACCCATTCCGGATTCTTCTACTAACATTTCACCGAACTTCAGTGCAACTTCAGGTTTTGTCAATGCATAAGCAACTGCCCCCGTAAGAAGATCTACGTCCTCCTGAGTAAAACCGTTAGCGATTTCCTGTGCAGCCTTTGCCTTTGCTACCAGACTTGCAACATAATCATGTGCGCTCATTGTCATTATAATTGTCCTCCTTTATTTAATACTTAATGTTTTCTTGGTTCGTAAAGACGCCATAAGCATCTGCTATATAATAAAGCAATTGCTGTGCCAAACATGAAGCAATAAGGCTATTTTTTTCTTCAAAAAAACAAAAGAAATTCCATAATGGACAAAAACGTTGAAAAATAGCTGTTTTCGGAGCACTAGGATAAAAAAGAATTATGTATACAAGAATCATCGTCCCAGCAGGGGTAAAGTAACAGAATAGAAAAGGATTTAAAAGCGATACAAAAATGAATCGCAAAATTGTTAACATTATGACAAAAGATAATAATGGTTGAAAAATGGGCATTTCTCAAAGCGATTCATTTTCGTATCGCTGATACAAAAATGAATCGCAAATAGATTACTCGCACCCAACAAGATCGTGCTTGTGCAGTTTCCTTACGATGGTGGGCTGGCTTACCTGAAGAGCCTTGGCCATGGCACGTGTTGAACCGTAGTCGGCCAGTGCCTTTTCCAAAATGGTCTTTTCAGCCTTTTCCATGGCTTCTGCCAGAGAAAGGTTTACGTTGGTATTGGCATTGGTTATGGCTTCCTGTTTAAGGAATACAGGGAGATTTTCTTCAGTTATGATATTGCCGTTGGTGGTTATGGTCAGTCGCTCGATGATATTCTGCAGCTCACGGATATTGCCCGGCCATGGATATCGGAACAATACGGTCAGCGCTTCAGGACTGATGGACTTGTTTTCATTGAGCTTTTCGTTGCACTTTACCAAGTTGCTGTGGATCAGAGGAAGCAGATCTTCAGGTCTGTCCCTGAGAGGAGGAACGTTGATGGGAACTACGTTCAGTCTGTAGAACAGGTCTTCTCTGAACTTACCCAGCTTGACCAGCTCTCTCAATGACTTGTTGGTGGCAGAAACGATCCTCACGTCGATGGGGATTGGTTCAACGCCGCCCACAGGAGTGATCTCACGTTCCTGGATGACCCTGAGCAAGTTTACCTGAAGGTTCAGAGGCAGTTCTGATATTTCATCAAGGAATATGGTCCCATGCTGTGCAGCTTCAAAAAGACCTCGCTTTCCTTCGGCACGGGAACCTGTAAATGCTCCCGGTACGTAACCGAACAGCTCCGATTCTATCAGATTTTCAGGGATCGCACCGCAGTTTACAGTTACGAACGGTCCGCCGGATCTGTTGCCTTCTTCGTGGAGCAGCCTTGCGATCAGTCCCTTGCCGACGCCGGACTCTCCGGTGATAAGAACCGTAGAGTTGACGGTTGCCAGTTTCTTTGTGAGGGACATCACGTTCTGCATGGTGACACTCTCTGCGATTATATCGGTATCATCAAAGTCCATGTCCAAGTCCTTGATATCGTTGACGTTGATCAGCGGCGTAGGAGCGAAATCAAATGAATCGTTGCTGACAGTCAGCCGGGTGATATCTCTGGAAGTGGTGACGATCTTCATGATATTGCCGTTGTCATCTAATATGGGCATACCGGTAGTCAGCAGTTTCTTGCCGTGTCTGTTTTCATGGATGATGGTTATTTCACGACGCTCATCCAAAACTCGCTTGGTTACGGAAGGCGAGAATATGCCTGTGCTTTCCAGTTCATTGACATGTCTGCCGCGGACATCGTTTATGGAAATGTTATAAAGTTCCTCGCATGCTTTGTTGCACCATATGCAGATGCCGTCCTTATCATCTATGAAAACGGCGTCGGTGATGCTGTCCAGGATAGGCAGCAGCTTGGAAAATCTTACGTTTTCTGAAAATCTGTGTGACATTGTTGGCTCCTTTGAAGTCGAAGTGTAACCGTAATGGTTTCTTACATATATTATACGCCCGGCCAAAACCCTTGACAAGAGAAATGATTCATAAATGTATCGCCGGCAAATGCCAAAATGTACCTTGACAGTCCAGTTTAAATGTGTAATATTAATTACAAAAGGAGGTAATACTATGGATATCATTAAAATAACAAAAGATAATTTTGAAACTGAA
Organism: uncultured Oscillospiraceae bacterium; assembly: GCA_964441805.1. GTDB lineage: Bacteria > Bacillota > Clostridia > Peptostreptococcales > Anaerovoracaceae > Lentihominibacter. The sequence goes on from CAYTVH010000027.1 coordinate 6,655, forward strand.
GTACTGAATTCAGAAAAGCCTGTGCTGGTGGATTTCTGGGCAGGATGGTGCGGTCCATGCATGATGCAGGGTCCTGTGCTGGATGAAATGGCAGGCGAATACGACAACATCAAGATCGGCAAGATCAATATCGATGAGGAGCAGGAGCTGGCGATCAAATTCGGCGTCATGAGCATTCCTACACTGATGTATTTCAAAGGCGGCAAGCCTGTTGAAACGCTCGTGGGTCTTCGTTCAAAGGAACAGCTGGCGCAGAGCCTGGGTCTGTAAAGGGCGCTGCCGCATAAGCGGCATGCCGGCCGCGGCTGAGGGGACAGCCGGCGGCATCAAAAGAAAAGGGGATTAGAGATGGAAGTTAAATTTTTAAGATGTAAAAAATGCGGAACTGTCATCACATTTATGGTGGGTGACGGTGATAATGTTATGTGCTGCGGGGAAGAAATGTCTCTGCTCAAAGTGAAAGATGCGGATGAATCAAGGGCAAAACACCTGCCAAAGGTAGCTAGACACGAAGGTGCAGTGAGAGTAGATGTGGGTGAGATCAGCCATCCGATGGACGATGGTCATTCCATCGAGTGGGTATATCTGCAGACCAAGAGAGGCGGCCAGTTCGTAAGGCTGGAGCCGGGCGAAGAGCCGAGAGCGACCTTTGGAGTATCGGCAGAAGAACCGGTGGATGCACCGGTGGCGGTATACTCATATTGCAACAAGCACGGACTTTGGAAGAATGAGCTGTAAAAAGTGAAAAAAATGCTTGCGTGCACCCTTTGCATGTGGTATATTATTCGAGGTAGAAAGAAGAAGTCATCCGCTTCTCACCTGAAGACGAAAGTTACTCAGGTCAATAATCAGTAAGTTTTGATGCTGCGGCGAGCCCGCGGTATCGTTACGAGCGTAGATTTGAGGCGGATACTTGTATCCGCTTTTTTTATGGCCTGCCCCAATTTTGATATGGCGCGCAGGTTAATGGAGGTGTAAGACAATTAGCAAGGAAGCTATGATCAACGAAGAAATTCGTGCGAAAGAACTTAGAGTAATCGATACTGACGGTACTCAGCTGGGAGTTATGAGCAGAGACGAAGCAATGGAACTGGCAGAAAACAAGAAGCTGGATCTGGTTTGCATCGCACCTAAGGCGACTCCGCCTGTCTGCAAGATCCTTGACTACGGCAAGTATAAGTACGAGCTTCAGAAGAAAGAAAAAGAAGCCAAGAAAAAGCAGAAGACTACTCAGGTCAAAGAAATCAGACTGTCCACTTTCATCGAGGACCACGACATCATGGTCAAGGCCAAGACAGGAGCTAAGTTCCTCAAGGATGGAGATAAGCTGAAAGTCAGCTTAAGATTCAGAGGCAGAGAAAAAGACTACGTTGCAAGAGGTATGGAAGTTATGGATAAGTTTGCCGAAGCAGTTTCAGAAGTTGGAACAATCGACAAGAAGCCAAACTTCGAAGGCAGAAGTCTTACAATGATACTTACGCCAAAAACAGATAAATAAGCAAAACAAAGTAAACACGGGAGGAAAATACACCATGGCAAAAAATAAGATGAAGTCTCATAGAGGCGCATGCAAAAGATTCAAGAAAACAGGTTCAGGAAAAGTAAAGAGAAATAAAGCATACAAAAGCCATATCCTTACTAAGAAGAGCGCTAAGAGAAAGAGAGGCCTGAGAAAGGCAACTACTTTAACAAGTGCAGATCTGAAGAGAATCAAAGAAGTACTGAGCAAATAAGGAGGTAAAGAAATGGCAAGAGTAAAAAAAGGTGTAAACGCACATAAGAGACATAAAAAAGTATTAAAGATGGCTAAGGGCTTCTACGGTGCTAGAAGCAAGACTTTCAAGGCAGCTAAGCCTGCTACAATGAGAGCTCTGAGATCAGCTTACGTTGGAAGAAAGAACAAGAAGAGAGAATACAGAAGACTGTGGATCGCTAGAATCAACGCTGCTGCAAGAATGAACGACATCTCATACAGCAGACTGATGGACGGACTGAAGAAGTCAAACATCGAAATCAACAGAAAGATGCTGTCAGAAATGGCAATCCATGATCCTGCAGGATTCGCAGCACTTTGCGAAACAGCCAAGAAGGCTCTGTAAATAGAATCAAATACGAAAATCAAGACTGGTGATGATTCATCAGTCTTTTTTATTGCCGTTGGCGTCCATGGTTTCTCTTAAAACACAGGAATCCGTTTTATCTGTGGGAGTTTTGGGGTGATTTATCCTAAATCAGTGATCAGCGAGTAGAAGGATTCTCCGGATTTAGAAAACGGCTCGTTTTATGGGAGGAAAACCGATATTTATCCCATAAAATGAACAAATATAATATGACAAGAGAAAATACAAACCAACACCCGGTTCTGACAAATTTCGCCCTTTGGGAAATGTATAATCTTCCTATGATTGTTTACGGAGAACTGCTATTTATTGAAAACATGATAATAGGGTGGGTGCTCTTGTATCTGACCGGTGAGATGTGCGGCTTGCATGTACATAAATGGCGTCTTCTTGCCGGAAGCGTTATGTGCGGAGCATTTTCTCTGGTCATCTTCCTTCATGCAAAGGCGCCGGTCACGATCCTTATGGAGATATGCTTCGCATTGGCGGTATGCACGGTCGTCTTCGACCTGAAAGGTATCCCGTGGCGGCACGCCATCACATTCATCCTGGTTACATATTTCATGGGCGGCATGACCATGGGTCTTTTGCTGGCCACAAAGCATCAAGGCATCTACACAGCTGTCGGCATATACACAGGGGACATGAAGGCTGCGGTGCTGGCGATATTCATAGCGCTGGGATATGCGACAATGAGTCAAATAATAAAGACTATCAGAAAACATAAACTATATAGCGAGCACACATACGATGTGACCATATGCTGTGGAGGCAACATCATAGAAGCAAGAGCATTTCTGGACACAGGCAATCATCTAAAAGAGCCGATAACAGGTAAGCCTGTAGCAGTTGCATCTGAAGAATTATGGGAGCGTTTACAAAAGAGGGAACCGGTGTTCATCCCATATGAGACCGTCGCAGCAAAAGGTCTCTTGGAGGGGATAAGGGTAGACTACATGGACATAGGCAGGCGGCGGATCAAGGGGTGCGTCATAGCCGGAGGCAGCAGCACCTTTGGCTTTGGGTGCAGCGGCGATGCGTCATACAGTCAACAAAAATATGAACTTCTGCTGTCGGCGGAAATGAAAGGGGAAACAGGATTATGGTGAGGATGATTATCAGGGGACTAATAGAGTTTTTAAAAGAGAAGTATCCGAGAAGAAGGAACGAAATCTTTTATATCGGTGGGAGCGATACTTTGCCTCCGCCCCTTTCGGCTGAGGAAGAGCGAAAGGCCATAATAGGAGCCATGGCAGGAAGCAAGGAAGACAGGGACCGTTTGATCGAGCATAATCTCAGGCTGGTGGTGTACATAGCCAAGAAATTCGAAAGCACCGGTGTCAACGTGGAGGATCTGATATCCATCGGTACCATCGGTCTCATCAAAGCCACAAATACCTTTAAAATCGAAAAAAACATCAAGCTCGCAACCTACGCATCCAGGTGTATAGAAAACGAAATACTGATGTATCTGAGGCGCAGCAACAGGACTAAGGGTGAAGTCTCCCTGGATGAACCGCTGAACATCGACTGGGACGGCAACGAACTGCTCCTTTCTGACATACTGGGAACGGAGAACGATGAAGTTTACGGTCATCTTGAGGAAGAAGTCAACAGGAAACTTCTCGACCATGCCATGGATAAACTATCCATAAGAGAACGGGAGATAGTTGAGATGAGATTCGGTCTTGCAGGCGGCAGGGAACTGACACAGAAGGAGGTCGCAGATAAAATGGGTATATCTCAGTCGTATATTTCCAGACTGGAAAAGAAGATAATCGGAAGGCTACGCAAAGAGATCCGCAAGCTGGGCTGAGGTGGTCAAACCAAAAAAAGTTGTTGCCCGGGCTCTGATTATGCTATGATATACAGGGATTTGCCGAGACGGCAGACATCCGGAAGAAAGGACATGACCGATGAATGGTAACGATATAAAAAAGCTCGACAAAGAAAGAATCGCATCAACATACGGCAGACACGACATGGTGGCAGTAGCCGGAAAAGGCGTTTACTGTTACGATGCAGACGGTAAAAAGTATGTGGATTTCACTGCAGGAATAGGAGTGAACAGCTTGGGATACTGCGATGAAGGCTGGATGAAAGCTGTCACAGAGCAGCTGGGAAAACTCCAACATTCGTCCAACTTGTACTACACTGAACCTCAGGTAAGGGTTGCCCAGATGCTTGCCGACAGGACCGGCATGGAGAAGGTCTATTTCAGCAATTCCGGTGCGGAAGCCAATGAAACAGCCATCAAAACGGCCAGAAAATACGGGATCACGAGAAAAGGTGAGGAAGCGTACAAGATCATCACCCTCAAGAATTCTTTTCACGGCAGGACCATGGCAGCAGTCACCGCGACGGGACAGGACGATTATCATCAGAATTTCACACCGCTCCTTGAAGGATTCCAATACTGCGAAGCCAACAATTGCGAGCAGCTGAAGCAGCTGGCAGACGACAACACTTGCGCCATCATGATGGAGCTTGTTCAGGGTGAAGGAGGCGTCAGAGGCCTCGACGAAGCATTTGTCAAAGCGGCAGCTGACCTTTGCCAAGAGAAAGATATCCTTCTGATCATAGATGAAGTACAGACAGGGATTGGACGTACAGGGAAACTCTTTGCCCATGAGTACTTTGGCATCAAGCCGGACATCGTGACCTTTGCCAAAGGCATAGGAGGAGGTCTGCCTATAGGGGGCACTCTTTTCGGTGAAAAAACCTGCGACGTCCTTGAACCGGGAAATCATGGATCTACTTACGGCGGGAATCCTGTGGCATGCGCGGGCGCAGTAGAAGTCTTGAACAGAATGGACGAAAAATTCCTTGAAGAAGTTAGGGCAAAGAGCAATTATCTGAGGGCTAAACTCCTTGAAATACCGGGGGTTACCGACGTTTCGGGCCTTGGTCTCATGCTGGGCGTTACAGTGGATGCAAAGGCTGCAGCCGACATCGTAAAGGACGCTCTGGCGGGGGGCCTTATGACCCTTACTGCCAAAGAAAAAGTGAGGCTTTTGCCGCCGCTCATCATTTCTTATGAAGAGATCGATGAGGGGATCGAGATATTAAGAAAAGCGATCACAAAATAGAAAGAAGGATTCACCTCAAAACCGAATAAAAGAAACATTATTTGCACATAAATATATTACGACGCAGGGCGTTGCTTTAAGGGGAGCAAAAAGGATGCGGGGTAATGTTTTATGGCCAATAAGGTTGAAATTTGTGGCGTTAACACTTCCAGTCTGCCTAGGTACAAAGATAAGGAGATGCAGGAGATGCTTAAGGCCATAAAGGCCGGAAACAGGCAGGTCAGGGACGAGTTTATAAGGGGGAATTTGAGGCTGGTACTGAGTGTGATACAGAAGTTTTCGGGACGCGGAGAAAATCCGGACGATCTTTTTCAGGTCGGCTGTGTGGGACTGATCAAGGCGCTGGACAATTTTGATATGTCCCATGGAGTCAAATTCAGTACCTATGCGGTACCCATGATAATCGGGGAAGTCAGGAGATATCTCCGTGACAACAACAGCATAAGGGTATCAAGATCCCTGAGGGATATGGCCTACAAAGCTCTCACTGCCAGAGAAAAGCTGGGCAGGGAGCTGCAGAGGGAGGCTACTGTGGAAGAGATCGCAAAGGAGCTGGGAGTGAAGAAAGAAGAAGTGGTCCTGGCGCTGGATTCCATACAGGATCCCATATCGCTGTTTGAGCCGGTTTTCAATGATGATGGCGATCCGCTTTATGTGATGGATCAGATCAAGGACATGAAAAACACCGATGCCAGATGGATCGAGAATCTGTCCCTTTCTGAAGCCATGAAAAAGCTTTCTCCAAGGGAGCAGCACATTCTTACTCTGAGGTTTTTTGAAGGAAAGACCCAGATGGAGGTCGCCGATGAGATATCCATAAGCCAGGCACAGGTGTCCAGGCTTGAGAAAAACGCTCTTAATTATATGAAAAAATACGTCTGATGTTCAAAATACAGGACATATCATTAAAGTCAAAGACCCGGAAATTTCCGGGTCTTTTCAATGATAATCGTTTAGGAGTTATGATTTGTCTTTGCTCAGGTATTCTTCCATGATCTCCATGGCAGCATCGGTACCGATGATGTCTGCTCCGGCTTCGATCAGTTCATTTGCCTGTGCTAAAGTCCATATCTTACCTGCAGCTTTGATCTGACACTTATCCCCAACAGTGTCTTTGATCAGTTTCACTGTACGAGCTGTAGCGCCGATCTTGTTGAAACCTGAGGAGTCTCTTATGTAATCAACGTTGTTGTTGAGACCTATCTCGCAGAGCCTTACGATTTCATCATCAGTAAGGAAAGCAGTTTCAAGGATGATCTTCAGTTTTACATTTTCACTGTGGCAAATATCAGCCAGTGCGTTCACTTCACTTGCCACATAATCGAATTTCTTGTCTTTTATAGCAGCCATATTCATCATTGCATCTATTTCTTCAGCGCCGTCTTTTATAGCTTCAAATGCTTCAGCGCATTTGGAGTTGGTGCCTGACGTGCCCAATGGGAAGCCACACACAGTAACCACTTGGATGCCGCTGCCTTCCAGGTAATCCCAGGCCAGCGGGATATGGTAACCGTCCACGCATGCTCCGTAAAAATCATATTTCAGAGCATCCATCAGCATTTTTTCAACAACATTTCTATTGATGTCATAATCAAGAGTGGTTGTTTCAAAGTATTTGCAAAATTCTTTATTCATATGATCGACCTCCTTTTATCGAACAATTAATTGGCCGCTATTTTGTCCTTTGTGACCTATTATATACAAAATGTAACTAGTTTGCAAGGGAAAAATCAGAATTGACAGACAAATCAAAGAATTCGAAAATTGTTCCTACATATATATAATATATTTATATAAGAACACCAAAACCACAAAAAAATATGGTAATATCGAATAAAGAGGTGAACAAATAATGATATTTGAGAAGATTGAAAGATTAGAGATCAACGAAAACATGATACCTGCAGATATGGCAGTAACTTTAGACGATGCAAAAGAGGTTGCAGGTGTTCTGAGAGATCTTAGCATGAGGTACAGTGCTGCTATAAAAGAAGTCAGCACTAAGCTTGAAGTCCTTGATAATGAGTATCGTTTGAGACACGATCATAACCCTATACATCATATGCAGTCACGTTTGAAATCTGTGGACAGCATCATGGAAAAGATAGATCGTAAGGGCTGGCCGAAGGAGATCGCTTCTATTTATAAAATAACCGACTTCGCGGGCGTGCGGGTCATTTGCAATTATATCGACGATATCTATACCGTAGAAGGCAGTCTTTTGAGACAGGACGACATCAAGCTCATAAGAAGGACAGATTATATCAAGGAGCCCAAGGAAAGCGGCTATAGAAGCCTTCATTTGGTGGTGGAAGTTCCCATATTTCTTTCGGACAGGACATACCATATGCCCGTGGAGATACAGATAAGGACCATTGCCATGGATACATGGGCAAGTCTGGAACATAAGCTGAAATATAAGAAAAAAGAAGACATGCCTGAACATGTCGCAGAGGAGCTCAAGAGGTGCGCCAGAACCATGGCCGAGCTTGATGCTACCATGCAGCGTATACATAAGATGTATTAACATCGAAAATCAGGGTACATTATTTTAGAGGAGAAAACATGATGAAGAAAAAAATATTTGTTTTAGGTCTATCGCTGGTGATGGCTGCAGGTCTTACTGCATGTGGCTCATCTGTCTCATATGATGGTTTGAACTTGGAAGAATATATCGAGGTGGGAACATACAAGGGACTTGAAGTGGCTGACTTTACGATAGAAGTTACTGAAGATGAGATCGGCACACAGATAGACAGCGATCTGCAGTCGGCGGCATCGGATCAGGAGATCGGTGATGATGAAACCATCGAAGACGGTGACACTGTAAATATCGATTATGTTGGCAAGAAAGACGGAAAGAAATTTGACGGCGGATCAGCAGAAGGATATGATCTTGTGATCGGAAGCGGTTCTTTTATCGATGGATTTGAAGACGGTCTTATCGGCAAGAAAGTCGGAGACAAGGTTAAGCTGGACCTGACTTTCCCTGAAGACTATACTGAAGAATCACTTGCGGGACAGGACGTTGTTTTCACCGTTACCATCAATTCAGCAACAAGGGAAACAGTACCTGAATACGATCTGGATTTCGTAAAAAACAATACAGACTATGACAGTATCGAAGAATACGAGAAAGCAGTGGAAAAGCAGCTTTATGAAGATAAGGAAGCGCAGGAGATCTCAAACCAGCAGACAGAGTTATGGTCACAGGTGCTGGAAAACACACAAGTGCTCAAGTATCCTGAAGATATAGTCGATCATTATATAAAATTCAACAGCAAGCAGATGGACGATATGGCTGATGCATATGGGATCACCAGAGAAGAAATGCTGGAATACTATGATTTCAGCAGCGAAGAAGATTTCGATCTGGTGAACGAAGACAGCAGCAAATTGAGAGTAAAGCAGGAAATGCTCATAGAATATATCGCAGCTGAGGAAGGGATCGAATATACCGATGAAGAAGCAGAGACTCTGGTAGCCAATTTCGAATCCATGGGGTATGATGAAGATGCCATCGAAAGCCAGACAGGCAGAACGATGGATGAATACGTAAGGATAGAACTGCTGTATCAGAAAGTTCTGGCGTTCCTTTTGGAAAACGCTGAAATAAAATAATATATTGCAATAAACTGTAAGGTGTGATACTATCAACTCGTTAGTTATCATTCAAGCCTTACAGTTTTTTATTTAAGGCAAGAAGAAACTATGATTCTCTGGAGAGTCTCTTCAAGAGCGCCGAAGGTGTACGCACTTCTGGTTGTCGGCAAATACGACCGGTTGTGTAATCTCTCAGGCAAAAGGACAGAGCAGATAGTTGATATTATTTGCATTACAGTCCTCTCCGGAAAGTCGATCATAGTTATCGGCTTTTTTTAATTTATTTTTTCAGGAGAAGGAGAAAAAAATGAACACATTCAATGACTTCCTCGTATGGATCGACGGGATCGTATGGGGCGTACCACTCATCGTACTCATCATGGGTACAGGTATCTATCTGACCATCAGACTGGGCGTGCTGCAGTTCAGAAAACTGCCGAAGGCTCTCAAGTACATGGTCAAGAACGAAGAAGACGGTGTCGGTGAAGTAACAAGCTTCGGTGCCCTCTGTACAGCGATGGCAGCTACAGTAGGTACAGGTAATATCGTCGGTGTTGCTACAGCAGTTATCGCAGGTGGTCCGGGAGCTTTATTCTGGATGGTACTGGCTGCATGCTTCGGAATGGCTACAAAATATTCCGAAGGTTTGCTGGCAGTTAAGTTCAGAGTGGAAAAGGAAAACGGCAGATTCTTGGGCGGACCTTTCTACTATATCGAAAACGGTATGGGCAAGAACTGGAAGTGGCTGGCTAAGCTGTTTGCATTCTTTGCATGCGGTGCAGGCCTTCTCGGTATCGGTACTATCACTCAGGTAAACGGTATCGCATCAGCCACAAAGAACTTCTTTGACCCTAACAATGAACATACAGTAAGCATTTTCGGAACTGATTACTCATGGGCTGTCGTTATCACAGCTATCGTAGTTGCAGTAGTTACTGCACTGGTAGTTATCGGCGGCATCCAGAGGATCGCCAGCGTTACTACTATCGTAGTACCGTTCATGGCTATCGCATACGTTGGTGTATGCGTGGTCATCCTGATCTACAACGCTGATAAGATCCCTTATGCTATCACTGAGATCTTTGCAGGAGCATTCGGTCTCAGAGCAGCAGCGGGCGGAGCTCTCGGAGCACTGATGATCGCCATGCAAAAAGGTGTTGCAAGAGGTATATTCTCCAACGAATCAGGTCTCGGTTCTGCACCTATCGCAGCTGCAGCAGCCCAGACTAAGGAACCTGTAAGGCAGGGTCTGGTATCCATGACAGGTACATTCATCGATACAGTCATCATCTGTTCCATGACAGGTATGACCATCATGGTAACAGGAGCTTATGACATTTCGATTGCCAATGGCCTTGACGGTGTTGATGTTACGGCAGTGGCATTCAGCAACGGACTTCCATGGAACCCACAGATCGGTAACGCAGTTCTGATGGTGGCACTGGCGTTCTTCGCATTCACCACTATACTCGGCTGGGACTACTACAGTGAAAGATCACTGGAATATCTCTCCGGCGGAAACATGACTGCAGTTAAAGTTTACAGATGGCTGTACATCCTGGCAGTACTGATCGGACCATTCCTGACAGTATCGGCTGTATGGACTATCGCAGACATCTTCAATGCTTGCATGGCTGCACCTAACCTTATCGCACTGCTGGCACTTTCGGGAGTCATCGTTAAGGAAACACGAAGCTACTTCAAGCGTCTCGAAAGCGGCGATCTCAAAGAATAGCAGCAAAACAAAAATTAAGGCGTGTCGGAAACGGCACGCTTTTTGTTTGCCATAAAGCATACGGAGCCTTGTGAGGAGGACAGCATACGGAGTCCTCTTTGAATAATGCGATGTGTGCTTTATGATCGGGGCATATTTGCAGACAAGCCCGCATAATATATACCAAATGCCGCTGCTAGCGCACAGCAAACACAAGAAAAAGGGAGGCACGAGTATGCTTAACACAGAAGATCTGAGAAACAAGGAGGTCATCAACATATACGACGGCAAAAGCATGGGATTCGTATGCGATATTGAGATAAACCTCAATGAAGGCAGGATCGACGGGATAGTTCTGCCCGGCGACAGAGGTTTCATGAGACTCTTTGGCAAAGAAACCAATGACTTCGTCATAAAATGGAAACATGTGAAAACAATAGGAGAAGATGTAATACTGGTAGATGTTCCGCCCATCATAGATTGACGATGACCACAAGATGTAGTAAAATATTTATATGGTTTTTGTGAATAACAGAAAATCGATCTGTATCTGTTAAGGAGGTTGCCAAATGAGATGCCCGTACTGTGAAAACGATGATAGCAAGGTAATTGATTCAAGACATACCGAAGATGGACATGCCATCAGAAGAAGAAGAGAATGTGAAGCCTGCGGAAGACGTTTCACCACTTATGAGAAGGTGGAAGAAATGATCCTCATGGTCATCAAGAAGGATGGCAGCCGACAGGCATTTGACAGAAGCAAGCTCCTCAACGGTATCATCAGAGCATGCGAGAAGAGACCTGTCACTGCTGCAGAAATGGAAAAGATCGTTGATGAGATCGAAAGAGGTCTCAACAACATGATGGAAAAGGAAGTGGAAAGCACCTTTATCGGCGAGCTCGTTATGGAACGCCTGAAGGAGCTGGACGAAGTGGCATACGTGCGTTTTGCATCAGTGTACAGACAGTTCACCGATGTGAATACTTTCGTTGCAGAGATCGAAAAGCTGCTCATCACGAAGAAACCCAATAAATAGGGAAACCATTTAATAATACTAAGCGAGGAAGCAGATATGAAAGACATTTTCAGAGTTGCAATAGATGGACCGAGCGGTGCCGGCAAGAGTACCATTGCCAAAGCTGTGGCAAAAGAGCTGGGCATCGACTATATTGATACAGGAGCCATGTATCGTGCCGTGGGATACAAGATGAAGCAGGAAGGTATAACCACGGAAGATACAGAAGCTCTCCAAGCCATGCTTGCAGGAACAGATATAGATTTTGTCAAAGGTGATATCATACTCGACGGCGATATCGTCAACGATGTGATCAGAACATCGGAAATATCACAGATGGCCTCAGCATGTTCAGCCTTGCCTATGGTAAGGGAAAAGCTGGTGGATATCCAGAGAGCCATGGGAAGCCGTAAGAGCGTCATCATGGACGGACGTGATATCGGCACCAACGTGCTGAAAGATGCAGAATACAAGTTTTTCCTTACGGCTTCTGCCGAAGAAAGGGCAGGAAGGCGTCATAAGGAACTCATCGAAAAGGGTGAAGAAATAACCTTTGAAGAGGTTTTAAGAGATATACAGGCAAGAGATCATAACGACACTACCAGGAAGCTCAATCCGCTGAGAAAGGCAGATGATGCCATGGAGCTGGATACCACAGGGCTTTCCATCGACCAGGTAACAAAACTAGTATTGAAGGAGATAAAGTAAAGATGGCAACAGTTAGACCTTTCAAAGCAATAAGACCGGAAAAAGAATACGCATCAAAAGTTTTATCGCTGCCTTACGACGTAATGAACAGACAAGAAGCTGCTGAAATGGCTAAAGGAAATCCGTACAGCTTTCTGCATATTTGCAGAGCGGAGATAGATCTTCCCGATCAGGAAAACCAGTACGACAGATCAGTATATGAGAAGGCAAAAGCCAATATAGCCGGGTACATTGAGGAAGGCATTTTCATCACCGAAGAAAAGCCGGCGCTGTACCTTTACAGACAGATCATGGATGGCAGAGTGCAGACCGGTATTGTCGCATGTGCCTCCATTGATGAATACAAAAACAACACCATCAAAAAGCACGAGCTCACAAGAGTAGAGAAGGAGATCGACAGGATCAACCACTTCGACGTGTGCGATATCAATACTGAACCTATTTTCCTCACTTACAGAGACGACAAGAGGATCAGGACCATCATGGAAGGGTTCATCCAAAGTAACGCTCCGATGTACGATGTGACTGCAGATGATGGCGTGAGACATATCCTCTGGGTCATCGAAGATGAAGAGATCATCGCAGGTCTTGTGGACCTGTTTGAAGAGCTCCCGGCGCTGTATATCGCAGACGGTCACCACAGAAGTGCGTCCGCATGCAAGGTTGGGGAGCTGAGACGCCAAGAGAACCCTGATTATATAGGGGACGAAGAATTCAACTTCTTCATGGCTGCCATATTCCCTGACAGCGATCTCAAGATATTCGACTACAACAGAGTAGTAAAAGATCTGAACGGTAACACCGCCGAAGAGTTTTTCGCAAAGGTGCAGGCTGCAGGCTTTGCTGTGGAAGACATGGGAGAAGAAGCGTATTATCCTGAGGCAAAGCATGTGTTCTCCATGTACCTGGAAGGCAGATGGTATAAGCTGACAGCATCGGAGGATATCATCCCGGATCACGTGATCGACTCCCTCGATGTAGCAGTGCTTCAGAATAATCTCCTGGGACCTGTCCTGGGGATCGAAGATCCGAGAACAGACAACAGGATCGATTTCATCGGAGGGATAAGAGGTCTTGGCGAGCTGAAGAGAAGAGCCGAGTCAGATATGAAAGTGGCCTTCGCAGTGTACCCTGTAAGCATGGATGATCTGCTGAGAGTGGCTGATAACGATATGATCATGCCGCCTAAATCCACATGGTTCGAGCCAAAACTGGGAAGCGGACTTTTCATGCACCGCCTTAAATAACCGAAACAATCACAAAACCCACAAAAGCAAATAAGAAAGTATAAGTGCTCCTTTGCATGGAGAAAATACCATGCAGAGGAGTTTTTTTATTGGAAACTTTAGGGGGGAGAAATTGGGAAGGATAAGAACGATATCAATTTTTTTTCTCGTGCTTTTTGTCGCCCTTGCGCTGCGCCTTGCATATATACAGATAGTGGGACATGAGGATCTGGCTGCTGCCACAAGAGCCCAGTCCCTCATATCCCTTGAAGGCAGCAATACCAGAGGGATAATATACGATCGCAACGGTGCTGCTCTGGTAGCCGACAAGAAGAGCTACGTGTACATCATCAAGGAAGAAAACTATACGAAACGGGCCGAGGAACTGTTGTCGGAGCTGGGTGCCGATAAAATCAGCAGTGATAACGAAGGATACTATGTCTATTCATCTCAGCACTATGATAAAGATGCCGGAGGGGAGCTGATCGATAAGTGCAGAGCATACGTACTGCAGGCGGCTGCTCGATACAGCGATGATCAGACGGCAGTCCATCTGATAGGCTATGTCAATAAAATGGATTCGTCCGGAGCGGCCGGGCTGGAACTGATGTATGATGATCAGCTGTCAGGTCTCAACAGAAGGGTATATGCCGTCGCCGATGTCAACGGGAATATCCTGCCGGGAAGGGGTTTGATGATAGCCTCGAATGCCCCAAATGACACATATGTATCTGAGGGCATAAGGACGACCCTTGATAAAGACTTGCAGACCGAGATCGAAAAGATAATCGGTGAATATGAGAGGGAGTGCGCAGTGGTGGTCCTTGACAGCAAAACAGGCGGCGTAGCGGCGATGGCATGTACGCCTAAGTTCGATCCTGATGATGTGACCAGATATACGGCAGGCTCCGGCGATGAACTGGTGAATAAGGTCACCCAGGGAGAATATCCGCCCGGCTCAGTCTTCAAGATAGTTGTGGCAGCGGCGGCACTGGAAAAGGGTATCGACGTGGATGCCACATACCACTGCAGCGGCAGTATTTCAATGGAGTCAGTGACCATAGGATGTGAGACCGGAGGAGATGAAGGCCATGGGACCATTGGATTCGAGGAGGCCTTCGCCCAGTCATGCAACAGCTTCTTCGTGCAGCTGGGCATGGAGGTCGGTGCCGATGAAATAATCAGCATGGCGGAGAAGATGGGCTTTGGGGAAAAGGTGCTTGAAGGATTTCCCCAGGAAAGTGCAGGACATATGATGTCAGAAACCGAGAGGGCAGGAGATGCCATAGGCAACCTCAGCATCGGACAGGGAGAGACCTTGGTGACTCCTTTGCAGGTGGCGGTGATGACAAGCATCATTGCCGGAGACGGAATATATAAGGGTGCGCATCTTTTGATGAACGACGATGCAGATACCGGGCAAGTCATCTCTCAGGATACTGCCCGCAAGATAGCCGATATGATGGAAGCAGTAACGGAGAAAGGTACAGCTTCCGGTGCAGGACTTACTGCCTCGGATGGGTCACCAAAGGCTGCAGTCAAGACAGGCACTGCAGAGTATACGACAGAAGAGGGCATTATGACCCACAGCTGGATGACGGGGTTTTCCCCATGTGAAGATTCGGAATATGTCATAACTGTGATGGTGGAGGGAGGTTCTGACAAAACAGAGACAGCAGGACCGGTATTCCGCAGGATAATAGAGTACCTTGAAGAGTCGGGAAGCTACAGCAAGCCGACTCTCACATAGTATCCGGGGCGCTCAATGCGTCCCGCAGCTTTTCCAGCGCTTTTTTCTCGATCCTTGAGACGTATGAACGGCTGATGCCCAGAAAGCTCGCCACCTCACGCTGGGTCCGAGGCATGACTCCCAGGATCCCGTATCTGTGGATGAGCACTTTTTTCTCTCTGTCCGTGAGGACCTTATCCAGTATGTCTATCATCTGATGGACTTGTATCTTCAGATCAAGGTCATCCACTATGGCATCGGGCTCTGTACCGAGGATGTCGTTGAGGCTAATTTCGTTCCCGTCCTTATCCATTCCGATCGGCACATTGATTGAGACTTCAGCGGTGTTCTTTTTTGATGATCGGATACTCATAAGTATCTCGTTTTCTATACATCTGGCTGCGTAAGTCGCCAGGCGTGTCGATCTATCACTGCTGTATGTGTTCACGGCCTTGATCAGTCCGATGGTTCCTATGGATATGAAGTCATCCATGGTGTGGAATTGTGACGTGTATTTTTTCGCCACATGGGCAACAAGCCTCAAGTTTCGCTCGATCAGTACTTTTTTTGCCTCTTCATCGCCGTTTTCATACGCCTCTATGTAATACTTTTCCTCTTTTTCTGTCAGTGGCT
>CAYTVH010000028.1:0-18596 GCA_964441805.1 uncultured Oscillospiraceae bacterium
AAATGGGCATGTCAGCGTCAAGAGATTGGCTAAAAAAAGAAAAAGAAGAGAAAGGGACAACGAAAATGGCGAAATCGTTGTATTTTTTTATTGGCATGAGAAAAACAGACAATGAGCACACGATTTCGGCATAGTAAAACAGGCCAAAGGACCGATCATGCAGATGCTCGTTGTCAAAAAACAAAGTATCCAAATAAAAAGCCAACAAAATCGCATCGCAATTGTAAATCAGAAGGAATTAGTGTATAATATTTTTGCGTAAAAATTTCAAATCATAAAATCCAAGAAAAAGAGGTGCATTATGGAATACAAGGAATATAAGAACATATTATTTGAAGCTAAAGAAGGTATCGGCTATGTGACTATGAACAGACCTAAAGCACTCAATGCGCTCAATACTGAAGTGGTTGCAGAACTTGACGATCTGTTTACGGCTATAGAAGCAGACGATGAAGTTAAAGTAGTTATCATTACAGGAGCAGGCAGAGCTTTCATCGGCGGAGCTGATATCGCATACATGGGAGCACTGGATGGACTCAAAGGCAGAGAATTCGTAATGCAGGGTCAGGCAGTTATGGATAAGATCGAAAATCTCAGCAAGCCTGTTATTGCAGCTATCAACGGTTTCTCACTGGGCGGCGGCAATGAACTGGCCATGTCATGTGACATCAGACTGGCATCAGAAGCAGCTAAGTTCGGTCAGCCTGAAGTAAATCTTGGTATTATCCCGGGTTACGGCGGAACCCAGAGACTTCCTAGACTGGTAGGAAAGGGAATCGCCAAGAAGCTGATCCTCACTGCAGAGATTATCGGCGCTGAAGAAGCCTTCAAGATCGGTCTTGTGGACGAAGTGGTACCTGCAGAAGAACTGATGGAAAAAGCTGAAGCTATGGCCAAGACAATAATGGCTAAGGCACCTATCGCAGTTAAGATGGCCATCGCAGCTATCAACAATGGAATGAATACAGATCTGAGAACCGGCGTACAGTTCGAGGCAGAAGCATTCCAGACAACTTTCAACTCAGAAGACAGAGTTGAAGGCATGGCTGCATTCCTCGAAAAGAGACCTGCTGAATTCAAGAACAGATAAACAGAGGCGGGGAATTTTGTCCCGTCTTTGCCGACTATCGGCTTGACTACCGATATCAAAAATAATATAATCATATAGCATGAAATTGCCTTTTGATGGTTCCGCTCGCATGGTTTGGGTCCTGCGCAATAGGACACCGTGAACCTTGTCAGGTCCGGAAGGAAGCAGCAATAAGCGGAAGCTCTTATGTGCCGCAGATAAGCCTTCTCCTACGCCTGCGGAGCTTTCAAAGGGCAATTTCATTGTTTTTGAGGGATCCGGCGCTTTAAAAAAGCCACATGTTTTTGGAGGACAGAGTATGTATCAAGCCTTGTACAGAGCTTACCGTCCCGAAGTATTCGATGAGATACTGGGACAGGAGCATATCGTAAGGATACTGAAAAACCAAATAAATACCGACAGCACAAGCCATGCATATCTGTTCTGCGGAACGAGGGGTACAGGTAAAACCACTACGGCAAGGATCCTTGCCAAAGGTCTCAACTGCGAGAGCGACGGACAGAAACCTTGCGGCACATGCAGTGTTTGTCAAGGGATAAGAGACGGCGTATTCTTGGATGTAATGGAAATTGACGCGGCATCCAACAATGGGGTCGATAACATCAGAGAACTCCGTGAGAGCGTAAAATACCCACCTGCAGTGGGCAGGAAAAAAGTGTATATCATAGACGAAGTCCACATGTTGTCATCGGGGGCCTTCAATGCACTGCTCAAGACTTTGGAAGAGCCGCCTGAATATGTGACATTCATTCTTGCCACAACTGAACCGCAGAAACTTCCGGCAACGATCCTTTCGAGATGCATGAGGCTGGATTTCAAGCGAGTTCCCGAAACTGTACTCATCAAAGGTATGAGCGAGATCTGCGGCAAGCGGGGCATCGACGTGACAGAAGATGCACTTCGCATAATCGCAGCCAATGCAGACGGCTCCGTAAGAGACGGACTGAGCATCCTTGACCAGTGCATTTCCGGCGGAGATATGCAGATAAATGCTGCAGATGTACTGGATTTTCTCGGTGCATCGGGCGAAGAAACTTTCGTGGAACTCACAGATATGGTGAGACGCAGAAAAACGGCAGATGCGTTGGTACTGCTTGATCGTGTTCTTTCTGACGGCAAGGACGTGAGACAGTTCATGAGGGATTGGGTGAACCATTACAGGAACCTTCTGATGACCAAATTCATCAAGGATCCTCAAGGCGTCATCAACATGTCTTTTGAGAATATCGACCGCATAAGGAAGCAGAGCAGCAGCATCGACCTTGCCGACATCAACAGAGGAATAATCGAAATATCCAGGACTATGAATGAAGCAAGATGGTCCACACAGCCGAGGATACTTTTGGAGCTGGTAATAGTTAAGCTGTCATCTGAGATGCAGATGCAGACGGCACAGCATGAACCGGCGAAGCCGCAGGCAGATGCAAAGCCGCAGGCGGAGCAGATGCCTCAGCCCGGTGCAAAGCCTCAGGCGGAACAGATGCCTCAGCCCGGTGCAAAGCCTCAGGCGGATCAGATGCCTCAGCCCGGTGCAAAGCCTCAGGACTTCGAAGCAGCGGGCTTTGCAGATGAAGAAGAAAAGGAAGCGCCTCCGGCGCAGCAAAACCTCGACTGCGATGAGATCTGGAATGCGGTGTTCGAGGACGGCGAGGCAGCCAAGGGAAGCTTTTACATGATAGGAAGCAGCGGAAGGCTGACGGAAATAGGAGAACATCATTTCACCGTTGAGATGAACTCCGAACTGGTGAAGAACCATGCGGAGAAAAACCGTGAGCTTTTGGAAAATCTCATGGAAAAGCATACAGGCAGAAGGCGTGTGATGGAGCTGAAAATATCCGGAGCAGGTCCTGCTTCAAATGAAGAACGAAGTGTTGAAGAGATCGCCCGGGATGCAGGAGAGCTTCTGGGAATAAATATAGAGATCCAATAATAGCAAAGGAGAATGATAATATGGGAAAAGGAATGAAAGCAGGCAAGAAGCCTAAGGCACCGGGCATGGGAAATATGCAGAAGCAGATGGCTCAGATGCAGGCGATGCAGAGAAAAATGGATGCGGTGCAGGCTGAAATAGAAGAAATGGAAGCATCAGCAACTTCCGGCGGCGGAGCTGTAACAGTAGTTGTTTCAGGTAAGAAGGAAATCAAGGATATCCAGATCAAGCCTGAAGTGGTAGATCCTGATGATGTTGAAATGCTGCAGGATCTGATCATGGTTGCTGCCAATGAAGCTCTGAGACAGATGGAAGAAATCTCTCAGAATGAAATGAGCAAGCTGACTGCAGGTCTTGGGATCCCCGGACTCTAAAGATATTTGATGAGGATACATTAAGCTATGAAGTATTATGCCAAACCGCTCAACAGATTGATAAACGAGCTTTCAAAGCTTCCGGGCATCGGTGGGAAGACTGCCCAGAGGCTGGCTTTTCATATCCTTTCCATGGACGATAAGGAAGCCATCGATCTGGCAGAAGCCATAAGGTCGGCCAAAGAATCCATGACATACTGTTCGGTTTGCGGCAATCTTACCGATACGGATCCATGCGCCATATGCTCTGACGAGTCTAGAGACAAAAGCGTCATCTGTATAGTGGAAAGTCCCAAGGATGTTGTAGCGATGGAGAAGATCAGAGAGTATCGCGGATATTACCACGTGCTGCACGGAGCCATATCACCGATGGACGGAATAGGTCCCGATGACATCAACCTCAAGAGCCTTATAGTTAGACTTCAGGACGAGGCAGTGAAGGAAATAATCATAGCGACGAATCCGAATATCGAGGGTGAAGCTACGGCCATGTATATCGCCAGACTTATCAAGCCGTCAGGCATAAAAGTATCAAGGATAGCCCATGGTATACCTGTAGGCGGAGATCTGGAATATGCAGATGAAGTGACACTGCTCAAGGCTGTGGAAGGCAGACGTGAGCTTTAATGGTTTGGATGGAGATCAAAGCAGGAAGGCATGTCATAAAAACTATTGAGCATAAGTATAATTAAGAGATGTTTTATATCATCTCTTTTTTTATTGCCCGGGAATTGGGTATGATGTGCAGGAGGGTGTGACATGGGTCTTGGAATGGAAGCCGGTATATTTTTGGCGTATGCAGCTGCAATAATGATCGTTTATTTGTTTGGCAAGGCGTTGGTTATACCCCTGAAGGGAATAGGCAAACTGCTGCTGAACAGTTTGATAGGGGGGATGTTTCTGGTGGTGATAAATGTTGCCGGCGGCGTACTGGGCATAGTTTTGCCCGTAAATTTTCTCACCGCATTGATCGCAGGGCTTTTGGGTCTGCCGGGTGTGGCGTGCCTGGTCATATATTTTAACGGGGTGGTTTAAGTGATGATGAAGTCATTTTTGATGGAGATTTTCTTGCTTGACAAAGAAATAACTAATTTGACAAGAAAAAAGAACAGTTTTGCTGTTCTTTTTTCTTGGTCTGATTCGCGGTTTGAAAATGATTGAAAGAATTCGGAAAAATGATATAATTGTTCTGTAATTATTATAATTGTATTTTGTTTTAGAGGAGGAAAAGAAATGAGCCAAGTACAAAACAACGCTCCTGCTGAAACTAACGAACATGGCTTGAAAAAGCACAACATGAAAGTTTCAACAGTAGTATTCATGATTTTCTGTCTCTGTGCTGCCGGATGTTATGGTATTGAAGAAATGATCCCAGAATCCGGTCCGGGACTGACAATGATCATGCTGGTGGTTCTGCC
Organism: uncultured Oscillospiraceae bacterium; assembly: GCA_964441805.1. Classification (GTDB taxonomy): domain Bacteria; phylum Bacillota; class Clostridia; order Peptostreptococcales; family Anaerovoracaceae; genus Lentihominibacter. The sequence goes on from CAYTVH010000028.1 coordinate 4,813, forward strand.
TTTCGTATGGAGTACTCCACTGGGTCTGGTTGCATCAGAACTGGGTTCTGCCAGACCACAGGAAGGCGGATACTACAAATGGGTTCAGGAAGCACTCGGTGAATACTGGGGATTCCAGGCAGGTTGGTGGAGAACGATCTCCATCTACATCGACAATACTCTTTACGTTATCCTGGCAGGCGGATACCTTGCTAACTGGTTCGAACTGAGCTGGGGTGCAGAATTCGCATTCAAGGTTCTGATGATTTTAGTATTCACATGGATCAACATCAGAGGCGTAAAGGACGTAGGTGTCGTATCTACTATTCTGTCTGTTCTGGTAATGGTAGCATTCGGAATGGTTGCACTTTGTGGTTTCCTTAACTGGGAACAGAATCCTATGTCACCGATCACAGGCGACGGTGCTTGGGGAACAATGGGCTTCTCAGGCGTTGCATTTGCTGACTGGGTATACTACATCGGTATGGGTATCGCATTCGGTATGTGGATGTATTCAGGTTATGAATCCATGTCAACTATCGCAGGCGAAGTTGAAAACCCTCAGGTTATCCCTAAGGCTACAATGATCACAGTTCCACTGATCATGGCAACATACATCCTGCCTACATTCGCAGGCCTTGCTACACTGAACATGGAAAAGGTTACAATGGCCCTCGGTGAAAACGCACCTGCTATCATCGCAGAAACAGCTGCAGAGTGGGAAGTTGGTATCAATGAAGTACAGCCTTGGATGTTCTGGGGTTCAGAAGTCGGAACTGTAGGTTATGCGGACGTAGTTACTACCAACTGGGGTCCTGCATTTGGTCTGTTCTTCGTAGCAGTAGCAGTTCTGGCACAGTGCTCGATCTACAATACATATATCGCATCAGGATCAAGAGGATTCTTTGCACTGGCAGATGACAATCTGGCACCTCCTATCCTGGTTAAGTGCGACAAGAAGCACGGCGTTCCTTACATCGCAGTACTTTCAGTAGGTGTCGTTAACCTGATCCTCTGTAACTTCGCGTTCTCAGCAGTAGTAGTTGTAGACGTATTCCTGCTGATCTCAGCTTACGTAATGATCTTCATCTCAGCTATGATCCTGAGAAAGAGAATTCCTGAAGAAGAGCTGAAGTTCAAGATCCCTGGAGGATACGGAGTTCTGGCAGTTATCTGCATCATGCCATGCATAATCGCATTTGCTGCATTCTTCATCAACGGTACTGACTACTTCATCGGCGGTATGCTGGGTATCATCTCAGGTCCTATCCTTTACTACATCTGGAAGAGAATGTATGGCGGACTTGCTAAGAATGACCCTGTTAAGTATCCAATCAACCCTAAGACTAAGCTGGCTGTAGGCGACATGAAGAGAATCTCCTTCACATTCGGTCTGCTGGCAGTTATGGGATTCCTCGGATATCCGTTCCTCAACTGGTTCGAAGGAGACTGGGGTGCAGAATACTATGCAGAAGCAAACGAAGGTGTTGGCTTCCTGGCTGACTTTGACCTGATGCTGAACATCATCCTGTACGGAGCTATCGTACTGGCTGTGGTTTGTGTCATTACAGGAATCATCGCTGCTAAGGTTGAACCTAAGAAGGTTAAGGCTGCTTAATTATCGAATAAGAGCCTATAAATTAGATGAATAAAAACACTAAAGACCTCCGGGGTATCCCGGAGGCCTTTTTTAATACGCAGGAAGTATGGTTTACGACAATTTTGAATTCAAGAATTCGTAAGCTTTTAATGCCTCTGTCTCATCAAAATGTCCGCCTGTGTTTTTGATTATGTCATAGTCTATAATATTTACCGAAACCCTGGAAGTGTTGCCCTCCTTCGCCTTTATAAAAAGTGTCTTGGTGTGCATCTCCACTTCCTGTCTTTTTTGTGTCACGGCAGAGAATGTGATGTCTTCGTAACCGACAGATTCGATCGATGTGTAATTGCAGTCGTATGCATGTTCGAACTTGGCTGTCCCGTCAAATAAATTCACATAGGAAGTATAAATGTAGCATATATCATTAAAAGGATATATCAACATGAAAAAGAGATTTGAAGCTCTGATAAGACCATCATCACCGCACCTGACCATCAGAGGAAGATTGACATTGGACGAATATTCTTCTGCAGAATACATGATGAATGGCTCAACAGAGTTAAGATCGTTTTCCGAAGAAGCAAGATCCCCAATATTTTCCTTTAAAAATGCTTTGGATTTATTTTTTATCCCCAAGATATCATATTGAAAATACCGATCGAATTCCTCATCCTTTACCGGAGTATATGTTTTGTTTTTTTCTTCTTTGATTTTAAACAGCCCACGAACCAATATAAGTATGCCTCCCAATGAAAGAACGGCTGCGGCAAGCTTTAGACCCCGTGGATCAAGACCTGCTGCGTGACCGATATAAGGCACTATAAACAATCCGAAGAGGAAGCAAAGCAGTGCACCGAAGATGATCCCGGTACTTTCCCGCTCCTTCCACAAAGGCTTGGGACCGAAGAAATATTTTCGGTATCGTCCTCTGGTTATCGTCTCCTGAAACCTGTCGAAATCGGCATTCCATACTGTTATCTGGTCTCTTGTTTTCATGATATTTACCTAGCTTTCTTATGTAAGATCGATGTATAAAATATTATCACATCGTTACAATAAAAAGTCAATAATCAGAATTGACAAAAAACATTGCATAATTATGAAAATTGGACTATAATTCAAATTGTAATTATATACAATTCACCCCATTACTTAGATAAAGGAGGGCGACTAATGAACGAACAAAACAAAATCGAAAAAAGTGAACGTACTCTATCGAGAGGCATCAGATCATGGCACGTATCGCTGATCGCGCTGGGAGGAATCATAGGGTCATGTTACTTCTTGGGTTTGGGTCTGACGTTCTCCGAAATGGGTGCAGGCGCTGTAATCATCTCTTATATCATAGCCGGCATTGTTATTTATGGTGTAATGCAGTCATTTGCGGAGCTTCTGGTCAATATACCGAGAAGAGGATCCTTTGTATCGTACACCAGAGAATTTATGGGAGATACTGCATCCACAGGAATAGGCTGGGCATTCTGGGTAAACTGGATTTTTTACATACCTTCAGAAGCACTGGCAACGGCCGTATTCATGGATTACTTCGTAACATTGCCGTTTGAAAACGAAGCGTGGTCCGTATTTGTATGGGGCGTACTTGCACTGGCATTGTTGACAGCAGTAAACCTGTATCAGGTAAAATGGTTCGGACATATCGAATCTGTAATGGCCATCATTAAGATCATAGCTATCATAGTATTTGTACTCTGTGCTATCTGTATCTGGCTCGGATTTATTGGAGGAAATCTGCATCCTTACACTGAAGAAGGCGGATTCATCGGTTCACAGATCATCCTTGGCGGTGAAGGCTCCATAGTAGAAAAACTCTTCCCTGCAGGCGGAATGATAATCATCACATACATGATCTGGACACTGGTAAACTTCCAGGGTTCAGAAATCGTTGGACTGTCAGCTGCAGAAACTCAGGATCCTGAAAAGAACGTTCCTGCTGCATGTAAAAAGGTTGCAGTTAGAATCATCTGCATCTATCTGATCCCTGTATTCATGCTGACACTGATCGTTCCTTACGCTGAAGCAGGTCTTGATGAATCGATCTTCGCATTCGCACTTGCTAAATACGGTCTGAACTGGGCTGCAGGTATTTTCACATTCGTTACTCTGGTAGCTGCATTCAGCTGTGCCAACTCAGGTTTCTACGGAACAGTAAGAGCTCTTTATGGACTTTCCGTAGAAGGTATGGCTCCTAAGTTCCTGTCAAAGCTCAACGTGTTCAATGTACCTCATAATGCAACTGTATTCACCATCATCCCTGTATGGTTCGTATTCCTTCTGGGATTCATGGTAGAACAGCTTGGTATGCTGGGTGAAGGCGGAAAGACCCTGTACGCAACGCTTCTGGGACTTTCCGGATTCACAGGAACCCTTTGCTGGGTAGGTATTTGCTGGGCACAGGTTGTCTTCAGAAAGAAACTGAAACAAAGAGGATATGACCCTCAGGAATGCCTGACTGTAAAAGCTCAGCTTTTCCCTGGTCTTGCATACTTTGCGATCATCGTGCAGATCGCTGCTATGATACTCTGTATCTTTGAAGACCTGCTGGTATTTGCTACAGCGATGTTCTTCATAATCCTGCCGATGGTAATATATGTGATCCAGAAGAAGAGAGGACATATCAGAACCAACTTTACTCTGGGAGCAGATGAAGTTAAATTTGATGAAAAGTTCCCTGATAAAAACAAATAAATCATAGGCTTATAAAAGGCCTTCAGCCTAAAGACCTCTGAAAATTTCAGAGGTCTTTTTATGTACTTTTTCATTGAAAAACACACATTTGTTTGCGACAAAAAAGAGCGTTTTGCAGCGCAGTTTTCAGACTATTTCGTGTATTGGTGGGGCGGGGGATTTGTCTTGATTATTACATATATATATATGTATAATGACTGTGTGAATTATTTCATAAGCTACATTAGTTATTTTTATTATTAGGAGGATTATATGGGCACTATACTTTTTCTTATCTTTTTCCCAATGATCATTGCCTTGATTCTTTTAGTAAGTAAAGAGGATAAGGTCAGAGATATAGTGGTTAAGATCGCTGCATTTGTGATCGCTGCTGTATCCATCGTTGTGGCCGTCCAGTTCTTCAAATCAGGTGGTCAGAATTTCCCTGCTCACGCTGAGATCGTGAATTATATCATGATGGCTATAGAAGCTTGTCTTGCTATCTATATCATCTACATTGGTATCAAGCACAAGAAGTGGCTGGCATCCCTTTTCGCACTGATCCAGACTCCGCTTCTGATCTGGTTCGAACTTACTGAAGGTCATCACATCGATGTTCAGAACAACATGTATGTGGACAGGCTGTCGGTTATCATGATACTGATCATCGGTATCGTTGGATCACTGATCACAGTTTATGCATTGGGCTATATGAAAGACTTCCAGCATCATCACCACGATGAACCTGACAGAAGACCTTGGTTCTTCTTCGTGATGTTCTTATTCCTGGGCGCTATGGTAGGTCTGGTAACATCCAACAACATGATCTGGATGTACTTCTTCTGGGAAATCACCAGCTTATCATCATTCTGGCTCATCGGATTCACCAAGACAGAAGAAGCTACAAACAACGCTTTCAGAGCACTGATCATGAACCTGGCAGGCGGACTTGGATTCGCCATCGGTATCCTGATCTTAGGCAAGCTGTTCGGAACTCTGGAACTGAGCACTATGCTGGCAATCGGTTCAGTATACGGTGAACTGGTCGCTATCCCTGCTGCATTCTTCGCATTCGCAGGAATCACAAAGGCAGCTCAGATGCCATTCAACAGCTGGCTGCTGGGCGCTATGGTAGCACCTACACCTACATCAGCACTGCTCCACTCATCAACAATGGTTAAGGCCGGTGTATTCATGATCATCAAGCTGGCTCCTGTTCTCGGAATGGGCAACTTCGCAGGCATCATGGTAATGATGGTCGGCGGAATAACATTCTTGATGGCAACATTCGCTGCTGTATCACAGAGCAATGCCAAGAGAGTACTGGCTTACTCAACCATCGCCAACCTGGGTCTCATCGTAACATGCGGTGGTATCGGAACTGCTGAAGCAGTATGGGCAGGCGTAATGCTGATCATATTCCACGCTGTAACCAAGTCACTGCTGTTCCTGTGCGTAGGTACTGCAGAACATAACATCGGAAGCAGAGACATCGAAGATATGGATGGTCTGTTCGTAAGAATGCCTAAGCTGGCAAGCTTCATGATCATCGGTATCGCAGGAATGTTCCTGGCTCCATTCGGAATGCTGATCTCCAAGTGGGCTGCAATGACTGCTTTCGTAGATTCAGGAAACGTTATCCTGGTAGCTATCATCTGCTTCGGTAGTGCAGTTACTGCTTTCTACTGGATCAAGTGGATGGGCAAGCTTGCGGGAATCGTAGCAGGAGAAGAAAGAATAGACCAGAACGTACATAAGGAAGAAACTTTTGTACATGCAACTCTGGTTGTTCTGACTATCGTAGTTTGTCTCCTGTTCCCACTGATATCCATGTACATGCTGGTTCCATATCTGGAAGTTGTATTCGGAGGACTGTCAGCAATGGTTCTTTCCGCAGACAACATGATCATCATGGTAGTTATGATCGCAGTTATGGTACTGCTTACAGGTCTGTTCTTCGGTAAGACAAACAAGAAGATCGTTCCTATTTATCTGGCAGGTGCCAACAAGGGCGACAACCTGACTTACGAAGGTTCAATGCATGAGCCTGTTGAATTCAAACTGAGAAACTGGCACATGGAAAGCTATTTCGGTGAAAAGAAGATGAACCTCATCGGAGGAATCGCTTGCACCGCTATGTTAGTTATAGGAATCGGCATTATGGTCGGAACTCTCATCAGTCTGTTAGGAGGTGTTGCATAAATGATTATTAAAATGATAATATCCATAATTGCATACCTGATCCTGGCTCCGTTAGCAGGTGGTATCTTAGCAGGCCTTGACAGAAAGGTTTCGGCAAGAATGCAGGGAAGAGTAGGTCCTCCTGTTCTTCAGCCATTCTATGATGTACTGAAGCTTTTTGAAAAGGAACCGATCACAGTTACAAAAGTACAGGATTTCTACGTTATGATATTCGTGATCTTCGTGATCGCATCAGGAGTTATATTCTTTGCCGGTGGAGACCTGCTGTTGGTGATCTTTGTGCTCACAGTAGCAAGTGCATTCCTCATCATCGCGGCATATTCATCAAACTCCCCATATGCACAGGTTGGTGCAGAACGTGAACTCCTGCAGATGATGGCTTACGAACCTATGGTTCTCATGACTGCCATCGGCTTCTACATGTACTGCGGAAGCTTTGCAGTAAGAGATATCGTAGCAGGAACATCAATGCCTATACTTCCTCTTATTGGAATATTCATCGGATTCTTATTCATATTGACCATAAAATTCAGAAAGTCACCTTTCGACCTTTCCATGTCACACCATGCACATCAGGAACTGGTAAAAGGTCTGACTACAGAGTTCTCAGGCAAGACACTTGGTCTTATCGAAATCTCACACTGGTATGAAAACATTATGCTGCTGGGATTCGTATTCCTGTTCTTTGCCAACGGAACTGTATGGGGCGCTATCATCGGCGTAGTCGCATGCATAGCAACTTATTTCTTAGAAGTACTTATTGATAACAGCTTCGCAAGAATGAAGTGGCAGTTCGCATTCAAGTCAGCTTGGATCGTTGCACTTGTATTCGGAGTTATCAATATTTTCGTACTGTATCTGATCGTATAAGGAGGTGTAGAAATGTCATATATAGCGAAGTCACCATGGGTCATCCATTATGATGGATCCAGCTGTAACGGATGCGATATCGAAGTTCTGGCATGTCTTACACCAATGTACGACGTAGAAAGATTCGGTATCATCAACACAGGTAACCCTAAGCACGCAGACGTGTTCCTGGTTACAGGTTCAGTAAATGAACAGAACAAAGAAGTAGTAAAGCAGATATATGAACAGATGCCTGAACCAAAAGTAGTAGTTGCAGTTGGTATCTGCGCTTGTACAGGCGGCGTGTTCAAGCAGTGCTACAATATCCTGGGCGGAGTTGATACAATGATTCCTGTAGACGTTTATGTTCCGGGATGTGCAGCAAGACCTGAAGCTATCATCGATGGTGTTGTAAAGGGTCTGGCAGTTCTTCAGGAAAAGAGAGAAAACATGGTAAAGGGCATCGATGCTCCTGCCGTTGAACCTGAAGAAGCTGAACCTGAAGAAGTTGAAGCTGAAGCTGAAGAAAAGACTGAAGAGGGAGGGGAAAACTAATGAGTGAAAGAGTAGATGTTATGCAGAACTTTATTCCGGTTGAAGTTTCCCAGCTCCTTACAGAAGTCAAGGATCTGAAGGCTGAAGGATATAGATTTGCACAGGCTTGTGCTACAGTGGTAGATGGCAACATCGAAATCATCTATTCATTTGATAAAGCACATCAGCTTAAGAATTTAAGAATAGTTATTGCTCCGGGAGAAGAAGTTGAAAGTATCACCGGTGATTACTGGCCGGCATTCATCTATGAAAATGAAATGCATGATCTGTTCGGCGTTAAGTTCAACCACAGCGCGCTGGATTATCAGGGCAACTTCTTTAAGGTTTCAGAACCTACTCCATGGAATCCGAAGAAATAGGAAAGGAAGGTAATTGATATGGCAAAAAGAACAGTAATTCCTTTCGGACCACAGCATCCGGTACTTCCGGAACCTGTACATCTTGACCTGGTAGTTGAAGATGAAACAGTTGTGGAAGCTATTCCATCTATCGGATTTATCCATAGAGGACTGGAAAAGCTGGTGGAAAAAAGGGACTATTCCCAGATGGTATATGTAATAGAAAGAATCTGCGGTATCTGCAGTTTCGGACACGGCTGGGGCGCAGCTGCAGCAGTTGAAGGAGCTATGGGCGTTAAGATCCCTGAAAGAGCAGAATACCTGAGAACCATCCTCCACGAATTATCAAGACTTCACAGCCATCTGCTGTGGCTTGGACTTCTGGCAGACGCTTTCGGATTCGAAAGCTTGTTCAACCACTGCTGGAGAGTAAGAGAAACAGTACTTGATATCCTGGAAAAGACTACAGGCGGCAGAGTTATCTTCTCCATCTGTAAAGTGGGCGGACTCAACAAGGACATCGACAACGAAACACTTGCTGAGATCGTTAAGACTCTCGAAGGAATCAAGGCAGAAATAAAAGAGCTGACTGACGTATTCATCGAAGATGATTCCGTTAAGAACAGAATGGTAGGCGTAGGCGTTCTCACTAAGGAAGATGCTGAGCAGCTGTGCGCTGTAGGTCCTGTAGCAAGAGGATCCGGCGTATATCAGGACATGAGACTTACTAACAACCACGGTGTTTATGCTGATCTGGATTTCGAACCTGTTATCGAAACAGCAGGAGACTGCTATGCGAGATGTAAGGTAAGAATCGGTGAAGTATTCCAGTCCATCGAACTGATCGCCAAGGCTGTAGCCAAGATCCCTGAAGGTCCTGTAAGCGTTCCTGTAAAGGGTAATGTTGAAGGCGAATACATGCTGAGACTTGAACAGCCTAGAGGAGAAGCTTTCTACTACGCAAAGGGTGCAGGCTCCAAGTTCCTGCAGAGAATGCGTGTCAGAACTCCTACCAACCAGAATATTCCTGCATTAGTTAAAACCCTGCAGGGCTGTGATCTGGCAGACGTGCCGATCCTGATCCTTACGATCGACCCTTGCATCAGCTGTACAGAAAGGTAGGTGAGAGTAGTGAAAACTTTTAGAATAGCAAAAGTTCTTATCAAGAGCATGTTCAAAAAGCCTGCAACTCTCATGTATCCGGTAGTACCTAGAGAATGGCAGGAAAGAACAAGAGGCAGCATCGACATCAGAGAAGACGCATGTATCCTTTGCGGTATCTGCGGAAGGAGATGTCCTGCAGATGCCATCGAAGTGGACAGAAAAGGCGGCACATGGACTATCCACAGAATGCAGTGCATCCAGTGCGGTGAGTGTGTAATGGCTTGTCCTAAGAAATGCCTCGACATGAATAATCAGTATACTGAACCACAGGCTGAAAAAGTTGTGGATACATACGAAATCGAACTTAAAAAGGATGAATCAAAGGGCGCAGCTACTGTGGGAGACCTTACATGTAATAAGGAAGAATGCGTATTCTGCGGACTTTGTGCAAAGGTTTGTCCTGCAGATGCTCTCAAGGTTGACAGAAAAGAAAAAATCTGGGAAGTTGACAAAGAAGCATGTGCTAAGTGCGGTGCTTGTGTAGACAAGTGTCCTAAGAAGTGCCTGTCAATGGGAGATGCTCCTAAGACTGAAGAAAAGCCTGCAGCTGCATCAGACGATGAAAAGCTGGCTTGCGATCTGGAAGAATGCATTTACTGCGGTCTTTGCGCTAAGAACTGTCCATGCGACGCTCTGACAGTAGACAGAAAAGAAAAAGTATGGAAAGTTGATGACGAAGCTTGCGTTAAGTGCGGAGCATGTCTGGAAAAGTGCCCTAAGAAGTGCCTTACTATAGGCTAAAGGATGTAAATATAATTCCTATATATAATAGTAGATAAATGTGCGGGCGGATATATCCCGCACATTTTTTCTCACCGGAAATAATATTTAATCTTGTCCAGAAATTACTTGACATTGACACGTCCTTAATATACAATTATCTAGCGACTTTATGAAAATAATTAAGAGGAGAGCAGTTACTGCTCTTACTTTAAGTTGAACGGAGGACATAAAAAATGAGAGTAAAGGTTACACTTGCGTGTACAGAATGTAAGCAGAGAAACTACAATACTATCAAGAACAAGAAAAACGATCCTGATAGAATCGAAATGAGCAAATATTGCAAGTTCTGCAAGAAGCATACTGTTCATAAGGAAACAAAATAAGGGAGAGTAGTACTATTATGGCAAAGACGTCAAAACCAAAAGCTACGTCCACAACAAGGAAACGTATGAATGCGGCTGCAGCTTCTGCAAGCAAGAAGCCAAGACAGAAGGGTCGTATCAAGGAGTACTTCAAGGGCGTTAAGCTGGAAATGAAGAAGGTTGTTTGGCCGACTAAGAAAGAGCTGGGCTCTTTTACAGCAGTCGTTCTTGTTACCTGTGCTGCTTTTGCACTTGTATTCTGGGCTATCGACTCAGGAGTACTGGCAGCTATCAAAGCTGTTTGTTTCTAAAAGAAGTATGATGGGAGCTTAAGGTACAATGGAAAACAACGAAAAGAAAAAGCTGGATCTTGAAGGACTGGAAGGTCTGAGAGGCGACGGCGAGGCCAAGTGGTATGTTGTACATACTTATTCAGGTCATGAAAACAAAGTAAAAGTAAATATCGAGAAGATCGTTGAGAACAGAGGTATGCAGGACCTTATCCTCGATGTTATTGTGCCTACTGAAGACAGAGTAGAAGTAAAAAACGGGCAGCGTAAGGTAAAGACCAGAAAAATGTTCCCGGGATACGTTCTTGTAAAGATGATAGTTACTAATGAATCATGGTATCTTGTAAGAAACACACAAGGTGTTACAGGATTCGTAGGCCATGGCTCAAACCCGGTTCCTCTCACTGTAGAAGAAGTGAGAAGAATGGGTATCGAAAAGATATACATCGATCTGGATGTGGAAGTTGGCGACACAGTTAAAGTTATCAACGGACCATTCGAAAACTTCATGGGAGTTGTTGAAGAGGTCAATATGGAAAAACAGACACTGAGAGCTAAGGTTTCCATGTTCGGAAGAGATACACCTGTAGAGTTGGATTTTGCTCAGGTAGATAAAATGTAGCGAAATCTTTCCTAAATATCGACCCCGTTGGGGAATCTTAAGAAAGGAGAACAACAATGGCTAAGAAGATTACTGGTTATATCAAACTCCAGATTCCAGCCGGCAATGCAAACCCAGCACCTCCTGTAGGTCCTGCTTTAGGTCAGCATGGTGTTAACATCATGGACTTCTGTAAGCAGTTCAACGCTAAGACACAGGATCAGCCTGGAATGATCATTCCTGTAGTAATCACTGTATATGCAGACCACTCTTTCTCATTCATTACAAAGACACCGCCTGCAGCAGTATTACTGAAGAAAGCAGCTGGTCTTGATGCAGCATCAGGTGAGCCTAACAAGAACAAGGTGGCTACACTGTCATATGCACAGGCAGAAGAGATCGCTAAGACAAAGATGCCGGATCTTAACGCAGCAAGCCTTGAAGCAGCAACTGAAATGATCAAGGGTACTGCAAGAAGCATGGGAATCGTTATTGAAGACTAAGACAGTGGGAGGTCTTAAGACCGTTAGTACCACAAGGAGGAAAACAAAATGCCTAAAAGAGGTAAGAATTACAAAGACGCTTTAAAAGAGTTCAACAAGGCTGAACTTCACGAACTGGAACAGGCTATGGAAATCGTTATCAAGACTTCCAAGGCTAAGTTTGATGAAACTGTAGAAGTTCACACAAGACTGGGCGTAGACGGAAGACACGCTGACCAGCAGGTTAGAGGCGCTATCGTACTTCCTCACGGAACAGGTAAAGAAAAGAAAGTATTGGTATTTGCTAAGGGACCTAAGGCAACAGAAGCAGAAGAAGCCGGCGCTGAATTTGTAGGAGCTGAAGAAATGGCTCAGAAGATCCAGAGCGAAAACTGGTTTGACTTCGACGTTGTTATCGCAACACCTGACATGATGGGCGTTGTAGGTAGACTGGGTAAGATCCTGGGACCTAAGGGCCTGATGCCAAACCCTAAGTCCGGAACAGTAACTATGGACGTAGCTAAGGCTATCCAGGAAGTTAAAGCCGGTAAGGTTGAATACCGTCTGGACAAAACAAACATCATCCACACTCCTATAGGAAAGGTATCATTCGGAACTGAAAAGCTGATGGATAACTTCAACGCACTGATCGGAGCTATCATCAAGGCTAAGCCTGCAGCAGCTAAGGGCCAGTACCTGAAGAGCGTAACAGTTGCTTCAACTATGGGACCTGGAGTGAAAATCAACCCAATGAAACTGGGTCAGTAAATTAAGTAAGAAAATAAAGAACCAAAGACAGCGAGTGGAGAAATCCTTAATATCTCGCCGAGGTACAATGTAAATATATGTGCCTTGTTGTCTTGGAAGATGGCAAGGCGTTTTTATAGCGTACCTGATTTGCAGCATAAGCTGCAGCCAATATTTAGAAAGGAGAACGCATAATAATGAAAGAAGCTCTTAAGCAGAAGCAGTTAATTATCGACGAAATCAAAGACAAATTTGAGAGAGCTGAGTCAGCTGTAGTTATCGATTACATCGGAATCACAGTAGCTCAGGCAGATGCTATGAGAAAGAAGCTTCGTGAAGCTAATGTAGACTACACAGTTTACAAGAACACTCTCGTTAAGAGAGCTATCGCAGGAACAGAGTGGGAAGCTCTGGGCGAAGTTCTTGAAGGACCAAGTGGATTCGCATTCAGCTATGACGATGCAACAGCACCTGCAAGAGTTCTCAATGAATCAATCAAAGAATACAAGAAGATGGAACTTAAGGGTGGTGTAGTTGAAGGCGCTGTATACGGTAAGGAAGATATGCAGGCTATCGCTAACATCCCATCAAGAGAAGTCCTCATTTCCAAGTTTATGGGAAGCATCCAGTCACCTATCGCAAACTTTGCGAGAGTGGTACAGCAGATCGCAGAAAGCAAAGAGGCCTAAATACATTTTGCCCCGCGAGCTAGCGAGTGGCTAGGCAAAATTTTCGCTAGGGATGCCCAAGAGCATGAAGTGCGATTGGCTAGCAGCCCGAACGTGAGCGAGACGAAATTAAAAACACTTTTTAATTGAAAATACGAATATAAAGGAGAAAGAAAATGAATAAAGAACAGATCATCGAAGCTATAAAAGAGATGTCAGTACTCGAACTTAACGAACTGGTTAAGGCTTGTGAAGAAGAATTTGGCGTAAGCGCAGCAGCAGGCGTTGTAGTAGCAGCAGCCGGAGCAGCAGAAGAAGTTGAAGAACAGACTGAATTCACAGTAGTTCTGAAGGAAGTTGGATCAGAAAAGATCAAGGTTATCAAGGCTGTAAGAGAAATCACTGGCCTGGGACTGAAGGAAGCAAAGGAACTGGTAGACGGAGCACCTTCAAACCTGAAGGAAGGCTGCGAAAAGGCAGAAGCAGAAGCTTACAAGGCTCAGCTGGAAGAAGTTGGCGCAGTAGTAGAACTGAAATAA
>CAYTVH010000028.1:18696-22115 GCA_964441805.1 uncultured Oscillospiraceae bacterium
TGAAAAAATTTTCCAACAACCCCTTGACGGTTTGACAAGCTTGTGATATCATATTAAACTGCCCTGCAAATATAATTTTGTTTAGGCGAATCCGATTTTGTTAATAAAATAAGGAGTGATGACTATGCCAAATCCTATAAAATTAGGTAGAAAAGAACGAATGACCTTTTCCAAGATCAATGAAGTGGCAGAGATGCCTAATCTGATCCAAATCCAGACTGATTCGTATGACTGGTTTGTAAAAGAAGGTCTTCGTGAGGTTTTTGAGGACATTTCACCGATCAAAGATTATGCTGATAATCTGGTTCTCGAATTCATCGACTATTCACTGACAGATCCTCCAAAGTATGAGCAGGAAGAGTGTAAGGAAAGAGACGTTACCTACGCAGCTCCTCTTAAAGTTAAGGTAAGACTTGTCAACAAGGAAACCGGAGAAGTAAAGGAACAGGAAGTATTCATGGGAGATTTCCCTCTCATGACAGAAAAGGGTACCTTTATATACAACGGAGCAGAAAGAGTCGTTGTTACTCAGCTGGTTCGTTCCCCTGGACCTTACTATGACAAGGAAATCGATAAATCAGGCAAAAACTTATTCTTCACCACTGTTATTCCTAACAGGGGTGCTTGGCTTGAGTATGAAACTGACTCCAACGAGATCATTTCAGTCAGAGTTGACAGAACAAGAAAACAGCCTGTTACTACCCTTCTTAGAGCGCTGGGTATGGGAAGCAACCAGGAAATCATCGATATTTTTGGTGAAGAACCTAGACTTCTCAAGACTTTGGAGAAAGATACTACTACCAATTATGAGGAAGGCCTCAAGGAAATCTATAAGAAATTAAGACCTGGTGAACCTCCTACACTGGAAAGTGCACAGTCTCTCTTCAATTCAATGTTCTTCGATCCTAAGCGTTATGATCTGGCTAAGGTGGGAAGATATAAATATAATAAGAAGCTGGGTCTGCTCAACCGTATTGCAGGTGCAGTTGCAGCTGAAACCATCGTGGATCCCAATACAGGAGAGATCCTGGCTGAAGGCGGACAGAAGATCGATAAGGATCTGGCAAGAGTTATCGAAAATTCAGGTATTGAATATGTAATGATCCAGAGTGCATACGATGAAAATGTATCCACTAAGGTAATCGGTAACCAGTTTGTAGACATCGCTGCATATATTGAATTCGACATTTCAGACCTTAACGTTGCAGATAAGGTTTATTATCCTGTGCTCATGGAAATCCTGCAGGAAAACGACGACCAGGAAGCTATCAAGGAAGCTCTGCAGATGAGAAAGAATGAACTTTCTCCTAAGCATATCCTGGTTGCTGACGTTATCGCGTCAGTCAGCTACCTGCTGAACCTGAATTACGGTATCGGTAATATCGACGATATCGATCACCTGGGCAACAGAAGACTGAGAACTGTAGGTGAACTGCTGCAGAATCAGATCAGGATCGGACTTTCCAGAATGGAAAGAACTATCAAGGAAAGAATGACTACTCAGGACCTCGCTGAAGTAACTCCTCAGGGACTGATGAATATCAGACCTGTAACTGCTGCAGTTAAGGAATTCTTCGGAAGTTCACAGCTGTCACAGTTCATGGACCAGACCAACCCTCTGGCAGAACTGACTCATAAGAGAAGACTTAGTGCACTGGGTCCCGGCGGACTTTCCAGAGAAAGAGCAGGCTTCGAAGTAAGAGACGTACATCACTCCCATTACGGAAGAATGTGTCCTATCGAAACTCCTGAAGGTCCTAACATCGGTCTGATCGGTTCCCTTACAACTTACGGGATCATCAATCAGTACGGGTTCATCGAAACTCCTTACAGAGTTGTTGATAAGGCAACAGGCAGAGTAACAGAAGAGATCCATTATCTTACTGCAGATGATGAAGAAGATAAGATCGTAGCACAGGCAAACGAACCGCTGGATTCAGAAGGCCGTTTTGCTAACATGAAGGTTGCTGCAAGAGGTGTAGGCGGTGAAATCGACCTGGTACCAAGAGAAGCGATCGACTACATGGATGTATCACCTAAGCAGGTAGTATCAGTAGCTACAGCTATGATCCCATTCCTGGAAAACGACGACGCCAACAGAGCCCTGATGGGTTCCAACATGCAGCGTCAGGCTGTACCTCTCATGGTAACAGAAGCTCCTATAGTAGGAACAGGTATGGAACACAAGGCCGCTAAGGACTCAGGCGTTGTTATCATCGCCAAGCATGCCGGAACTATCGATTTCGTTGATGCAGACAAGATCGTAATTCTCAGAGATGACGGCGAAGGCAAGGATGAATACAAGCTGCTGAAATTCAAGCGTTCCAACCAGGGAACATGCATCAATCAGAGACCTATCGTATTCAACGGCGAACACGTTGATGCAGGCGAAGTTATTGCTGACGGTCCATCGACTGAAAACGGTGAAGTGGCTCTTGGTAAGAACCTGCTCATCGGATTCATGACATGGGAAGGTTATAACTACGAGGACGCTATCATCCTCAACGAAAGACTGATCATGGAAGACGTTCTTACGTCCATCCATATTGAAAAATACGAAGCAGAAGCCAGAGATACTAAGCTGGGACCTGAAGAAATCACAAGAGATATCCCTAACGTGGGTGAAGATGCTCTGAAGGATTTGGACGAAGAAGGTATCATCAGAAAGGGTGCTGAAGTAAACTCATCTGATATCCTGGTAGGAAAGGTCACACCTAAGGGTGAAACTGAACTGACTGCAGAAGAAAGACTCCTGAGAGCTATCTTTGGTGAAAAGGCCAGAGAAGTAAGAGACACTTCACTTAGAGTACCTCATGGTGAAACAGGTATCGTTGTTGACGTTAAGATCTTCTCAAGAGAAAACGGCGACGAACTGCCTCCTGGAGTAAACAAACTGGTAAGATGCTACATCGCTACCAAGAGAAAGATAAGCGTTGGTGACAAGATGGCCGGAAGACACGGAAATAAGGGTGTTATTTCCAGGATCCTGCCTGAAGAAGATATGCCGTTCCTCGAAAGCGGACAGCCACTGCAGGTAATGCTCAACCCTCTGGGCGTACCATCCCGAATGAACGTAGGTCAGGTACTGGAAGTTCATCTTGGTCTGGCTGCAAAGAACAAGGATTGGTATATCGCTACCCCTGTATTTGACGGTGCCAACGAAAAAGACATCATCCAGCTGCTGGGTGAAAACAACTTCGATGAAAGTGGAAAGCTGTGGCTGAGAGACGGCAGAACAGGCGAATATTTCGATAACCCTGTAACTGTAGGTTACATGTACATGCTGAAGCTGCATCACCTGGTAGACGATAAGATCCATGCAAGAAGTACCGGCCCTTACTCACTGGTTACTCAGCAGCCTCTGGGCGGTAAAGCTCAGTTCGGCGGACAGCGTTTCGGTGAGATGGAAGTTTGGGCGC
>CAYTVH010000029.1:0-21592 GCA_964441805.1 uncultured Oscillospiraceae bacterium
AACTATTTCTTTTGAAAATTGCCATTTTAAAGGCAATATTATAAATATTGGTAGCGTGGGCACGATTGTAATTCTTACGGGCGACACTGAGGTCGATGGCAAATGCATTATTCAGAATGATTTGCAAGAAGCCACACTGGAAACACGTCTGCCTAAATTCATATCAGACACTTTCATTAATGTAGAATGTGGCGATAATTGTTATGGCTCGGCAATCGGTATAGGCGATATAAAAATTGTTTTTAATGATAGAACATATGATATGGGAGATTCTGAGTACGCATATTATTTTGAAATAGATGATCTTGTTCCTTATGACGGACATGAGGCATCCGTTTTCGCCATTGCTCAGTGGTGGGAAAACGGAGAAAAAGTCTTCATGGTTATGTGTGAAGAATAAATATAATAGGCCAAAATTTTAATTCCCCCGAAATTCGGGGGAATTAAATTTATCATTCTTTTTTATTTTTCCAACCAGCTTTCATGGGCTCTGCGCGCTGTGTTTTGCATATGAAGTTCCACAGCATCTGCAGCAGCTTCCACATCTCGTGCCGCTATGGCCTTGTAGATGTTTTCGTGCTCTTTGAATATGAGAGGAAGGTTTTCTTCTTTCTTAAGGGTGCTCTTTCTGGCTGTATGCACGTAATCCTGATATGTTTTGAGTATCTGGACGATAAATCTGCTGCCGGTCATCTGATATATCATGTTATGAAACTGTTCATTGGCCTCCAGCAGTTTCTCGTATGAGTTGCTTTCCGTGTAAAAACTCATCAGCTCCAGCTGTTGTCCCAGCTCAGCCAGTTTCTCATCACATGCGTTCTCTATTGCCCATGTTATGGCAAGCCGCTCTACTGCCATCCTTACGGCGTAGATATCTGCCATGTCTTTGTGGGTGAATCCTTTGGCAAAGCATCCCTTGTTGGGGATGTATTCCACCAGCTGTTCCTTAGCCAGCTGCTTAAAGGCATCCCTCACCGGTGTCCTGCTCACCTTCAGCTCTTCGGCAATTTTGTTTTCTATCAGTTTTTCGCCCATGGCATATTCGCCGCCTATGATCCTGTCTCGCAGTACATCTGTGACCTCTTTTGCCAGTGACGATTCACCTGTCATCGCCTTCTTCCACACCTTATCTCACCTTCGATCCATATTGCCCGGACATAAGATATGTCCTTACCATGCGCTACAAATTACAGTAAATGGTTTTCGATCACCTGAACTGCAGGGTCAAAGTCTTCGATCTGCAGATAGTATTCAGCTGCATCGAACAATGCCTGCATTGGTGCCAGACCGATCAGCTCTGTTCCGATAACAGGAACTCCGTATCTTGCAGCTTCGTTTCTTACAAGTTCAGTTACTCTGTGGAGCGGAGTCACTGTGAAGTCAGTCATGTTGATGGAAACCTGAGCGATGTTTCTTTCTTCCAGCATAACGCCCATAGCCTTAACGCATTTCAGACCGCCGGATGATTCTCTGATGATCTTGCCGATCTTAGTTGCGATTTCCAGATTGTCTGTTCCCAGGTTGATATTATATGCGATGAGAGGAGGTCTTGCTCCTACGCATACTGCTCCGCCTGTAGGATGGATCCTCTGTCCGCCGAAATCAGGGATCCAGTCAGGATCCTGAACTTTTTCTGCCATACCTTCGAACTGACCTTTTCTTACCTTGGCCAGGTTCTGTCTGTGGGCAGCTGTTGCTGATTTTTCATAAAGGAATACAGGCAGGTCAGCTTCTTCAGCGATCCTCTTGCCCACTCTCTGTGACAGCTCAACGCATTCTTCCATAGTTGCTTCCTTGATAGGAACGAAAGGCATTACGTCTACGCATCCCATTCTTGGATGTTCGCCTTCATGCTTAGTCAGGTCGATCAGCTCCACTGCCTTCTTTGCCAGCTTAACGCTTGCTTCTTCACAGCCTTCAACGCTTCCCATGTAAGTGATAACTGTTCTGTTATGTGATGGATCTGATGAGTAGTTGAGCAGTGTGCATCCCGGTGTAGTTCTTATCTGGTCAACACATGCTTCGATGATTTCCTGATTTCTTCCTTCACTGATGTTAGGTATGCTTTCGATTATCTTTGCCATTTTATCCTCCTATGCAAAGCCGCACCGCGGCCTTCTTAAAGACTTCCTTCGATTTCTGCGTAAAGCTTCTTGGCGATCTCTTCGCCGTTCTTTACCATTGCTTCGCCCTTTTCCTGATATTCTGCTGCCAGAGCTTCGTCTTTTACTCCCGGCAGATTTATCTTCACGTTGAGCCATGCGCCCTTCATGCATGTCATAAGGTTAAGGACCGCTACGCCCAGATCGCTTGCTGTGTTAGGGTTAGTGTTGCCCGCAAGCTGCTGAGCCAGCTCAAGGCCTTCTGCTGCCATCTTCAT
This sequence comes from uncultured Oscillospiraceae bacterium, assembly GCA_964441805.1. GTDB lineage: Bacteria > Bacillota > Clostridia > Peptostreptococcales > Anaerovoracaceae > Lentihominibacter. The sequence goes on from CAYTVH010000029.1 coordinate 2,381, forward strand.
AACGCTGAAAGGAACTTTTGTAGCTTCCAAAGTTCCATCGTCGATGGCCTTTCTTCTGGCAGCCTTTTCTTCGTCTGTATCTTTTGGCATTTTGAAGGCGTTGGCCACTAAATTATATGCTTCTGTATCTTTATCTACGCCTTCTGCAAAGCCTCTGTACAAAAGGTCAGCCTTGACTTTGGCCACTTTGCAAGTATCATGGTATTCCTCGTATTTAGCCTTGCTTGTGGTAAGGTCACATACCATTCCCATCAGTGCCGCAGCCTGTGCGCCTGCCAGAGCACTTACTGATCCGCCGCCCGGTGCCGGTGCGTCAGAAAGTAATATATCCAGGTATTCTTTTAATTTCAGGTCTATAAGCTTCATTTGATCACTTCTCCTTTTTTGATTACTGTTTGAGCCAGATTTGATCCGAATCTATAGCAAAGCATTTCCATGTCAGGTGCATTCCAAATGACCATGTCTGCCTGCTTACCTTCTTCGAGGGTTCCCACCAGGTCACCTCTGTTGATGGCACATGCCGGATTGATAGTTACTGCTGTCAGTATTTCTTCCGGCGTCATCTTGTATCTAAGATATCCCAGATTGATGGCAAGCTGAAGGTTCAATGACGGACATGAGCCCGGATTGAAGTCACTGGCTATGCATACAGGAATACCTTTTTCGATCATTGTTCTTGCAGGTGCGAATGTCTTGCCCAGATAGAATGAAGTTGCCGGAAGCAGCATAGCTGATGTGCCGCCTTCTGCCATGGCATCCATTCCTTCTTCCCCTGCTGCAATGAGATGTTCTGCAGAAACTGCTTCCAACTCACCTGCCAGCTTGGAGCCGCCGATGTCTTCGATTTCATCTGCGTGGATCTTCAGTTCGAACCCCTGAGCTCTTGCTGCTTCGAGATATTTCTTACTCTGAACTGCATCGAATACGGAATCTTCGCAGAACACGTCACAGAATTCTGCCAGACCGCGTTTTCTTACTTCAGGGATAACTTCATCGCACATCATGTCGATGTATTCATCGCCTCTGCCTTCATATTCAGGCGGGATGGCGTGTGCACCCATGAAAGTAGGCACAACATCGGCCGGATGGTTTTCTCCGAGAGCTTTGATGACTTGAAGCATCTTGATCTCGTTTTCCATGTCGAGACCGTATCCGCTCTTGGCTTCACATGTTGTGATCCCCATGGAAATCATTTCATCAAGAAAAGCTGCACTCTTATCATAAAGTTCTTCATATGTAGCTTCCCTTGTCTTTCTCACTGTGTCCAGGATACCGCCGCCTGCTCTGAGGATATCAAGATATCCTGCGCCAGCCAGCTTCATAGGGATCTCGTTCTGTCTGTACCCGCCAAACACCAGATGTGTATGACCGTCTACAAGGCCCGGTGTGACCAGCTTGCCTTCGGCGTCGATCACCTGATCGAATTCACCTGCAGGAAGCTTGCCGCCCTGTGTGATCTCCTTGATGATACCGTCCTCAACAGCGATGGCAGCATCGATCAGCTTGATGTTCTGACCCTGCTTGCTGCCTTTATGGCTGTAGCTGCCTGTAGGTGTCTGCAGGCAGCCGATATTTTTTATTAACAATCTCATTTTAAATCCTTTTTCCCGCTGCAGCTGCAGCGATTATCTATTTCACAAACTTGGAAACCACTTCATCAACAAGAGCATCATCTGCCACGTAAGGAATAGTGATGTGACCCTGTCCTGCGTAGTTCTTGTTGTATTCAACCGATGTTGAAAGAGCGTTTTCGTTTCTTGCCCAGTTTCTTCTGGCAACGCCGCCCATTACGTCCCACATCATAGCTGACTTGATGATGTTGTCGATCCTTTCGCTTCCGTCAAGGACCAGACCGAATCCACCGTTGATGGACTTACCGATGCCTACGCCGCCGCCGTTGTGGAGAGCGCACAGTGACATACCTCTTGCCGCATTTCCTGCAAAGCACTGAGTAGCCATATCAGCCATAACGTTGGAACCGTCCTTGATGTTTGATGTTTCTCTGAATGGGGAGTCAGTTCCGCTTACGTCGTGGTGGTCTCTTCCCAGCATTACAGGACCGATCTTGCCTTCTCTTACCATTTCATTGAACTTGAGAGCGATCCTTGTTCTGCCTTCAGCATCCTGGTAAAGGATCCTTGCCTGAGTTCCCACTACCATCTTGTTCTTCTTAGCGTCTCTGATCCATACCCAGTTATCTCTATCCTGGAATCTTCTGTTAGGATCGATGCAGTCCATAGCAGCCTGGTCTGTGGCATCCAGATCTTCCGGCTTTCCTGACAGGCATACCCATCTGAAAGGTCCATAACCGTAGTCGAACAGCATAGGTCCCATGATATCTTCAACGTATGAAGGCCAGATGAATCCGTCCTTTTCGTCGTAACCGTTCTTGGAGATTTCCTTAACGCCGGCATCGTACATAGCCTTCATGAAGGAGTTACCGTAGTCGAAGAAGTAAGTGCCCTTTGCAGTGAGCGCCTTGATGGCATGATAATGTCTATGGAGGGATGCATCTACCATTTCACAGAACATATTCCTGTCCTTAGCCAGCATCTCTGTTCTCTTCTGGAAAGTGAGGCCAACAGGGCAGTATCCGCCATTGTAAACATTGTGGCATGAAGTCTGGTCTGACAGCAGGTCGATATGAAAATCATTTTCAACTGCTTTTTCAAGCAGATCTACGATGTTGCCCCAGTATGCGATGGAGATACTTTCCTTAGCTTCCTGCTTTTCCTTGGCCAGTTTGAATACTTCGTCCAGGTCTTCGCAGATAACATCTACCCAGCCCTGGTCATGTCTTGTTTCGATTCTTGATCTGTCAACTTCTGCAAAGATACCAACAGCGTTGGCGATGTTTGCTGCCTTTGGCTGAGCCCCTGACATACCGCCAAGACCTGATGATACGAATACATATCCTTCCAGGTCACCCTGTTCAGGAACGCCCAGATATTTTCTTCCTGCATTGAGAATAGTGTTGAAAGTTCCGTGTACGATTCCCTGAGGTCCGATGTACATCCAGCCGCCTGCAGTCATCTGTCCGTAGTTGGCAACGCCCATTTCCTCTGCAACTTCCCAGTCTTCCAGGTTGTCGAACATACCGATCATCAGCGCGTTTGTGATGATCACTCTAGGAGCTTCAGGCTTTGACGGGAACAGTCCCAGAGGATGTCCCGACTCGATTACCAGAGTCTGATCCTGAGTCAATTCTTCCAGATATTTCTTGATCAGTCTGTACTGGAGCCAGTTCTGACAAGGCTGACCTGTTTCTCCGTATGTAACCAGTTCGTATGGATAAAGAGCGATCTCGAAGTCCAGGTTGTTGTCGATCATTACCTGGAACGCCTTGCCTTCCAGGCACTTGCCCTTGTATTCTTCGATCGGCTTGCCGTAGATACGACCTTCAGGTCTGTATCTGTAAGCATATACTCTGCCGTAAGTCTTCAGCTCTTCCATGAATTCAGGAGCCAGCACTTCGTGGAGTTCTTCAGGAACGTATCTCAGCGCGTTCTTGAGAGCCACCTTAGTCTGCTCTTTAGTAAGTCTGAAGCCTCTGTCCGGAGCTCTTCTTAAGCCTTCAACGAAAGCCGGATATTCCGGAAGTGTATTATCAAGCTTGATTGTCATAGCCTGTGATATTGATTTGTTGTCTAACATTTTATTTCCTCCTGTTATTTCAGTACGCCAACAACCTGTTCTACTAAATCAACAAGTTCGTTTGACTTGATCATTTCATCCAGCTTCTTCAGCGGATAATGCATCACGATATCCTTGTCTACAGGATCTACATATTCTCTGATATAGTCGTATACTGCCTGTGTAGCCGGTGCCAGACCCTTTTCACCCCTCAGCCATATGGACTGTGCGGCGGTGAAGAGTTCTATGGCCAGAACCTTCTGTGCGTTGTCTACTACCAATGCAGCTGTTCTCGCTGCTGTAGTTCCCATACTTACGTGGTCTTCCTGATTTCCCGATGAAGGGATGGAGTCAACGCATGCAGGATGAGCATATACCTTGTTTTCTGATACCATGGATGCAGCCGCATACTGTGCGATCATGAAGCCTGAGCAAACTCCGCCGTACTTGGTAAGGAAAGGTTCCAGCCCCTCTGAAAGCTGAGGGTTGATCATTCTTTCGCTTCTTCTTTCTGAAATGTTAGCAAGCTCTGAAGCTGCCATCTTCAGGAAGTCAAATGCCAATGCCATAGGCTGTCCGTGGAAGTTTCCTCCGGAAATAACTTCGTCCTGATCCGGGAAGATCAGCGGATTGTCTGTTACTGCATTGATTTCTCTGCAAACTGCTTCGTATACATACTGAACAGCATCCCTTGATGCACCGTGCACCTGTGGTACGCATCTCAGTGAATATGGATCCTGAACTTTGTTAGGATTTATCTCCAGAGCGTTCTTGCTGCCTGCCAGCAGTGTGCGCAGGTTTTCTGCCGTATCGATCTGTCCCTGATGACCTCTCACCAGATGCACCTTAGGATCGTATGCCTTCTGAATGCCGTTGAGTGCTTCTGCAGTAAGTGCTGTTGCCACGTCTGCAACCTTCAGCAGATTCATTGTATCGTAAAGAGCATTGATGCCTACGGCGGTCATTACCTGTGTTCCGTTTATAAGCGCAAGGCCTTCTTTTGCTGCCAGTTCTACTGTAGGGATTCCTGCCAGTTCCATAGCTTCCTTGGACGGCATTACTTTGCCCTGATATTCTGCTTCTCCTTCACCTATCATGGTCAATACCATGTGTGACAGAGGAGCCAGATCTCCGCTGGCGCCCAGCGAACCCTTTTCCGGGATCTGTGGATGAACGCCCTTGTTGAGCATTTCGATCAAAGTATTCAGTGTGCTTGGTCTGATTCCTGAGTTTCCTCTGGAAAGTGCATTACATCTGAGAAGCATGATAGCTCTCACTACGTGCTTAGGGAAAGGAGTTCCCATGCCGCAGGAGTGGCTTATGATAAGATTTCTCTGCAGATCCGCTGTTTCTTCTCTGGATACGAAAGTATCGGAAAACTTACCAAACCCTGTGGTCAGTCCATAGATAATAGCACCTTCATCCAGCTTACGTTCCACATAGTTACGTGCCTTTACTACGGCTGCCATGGCATCATCAGCAACAACTACCGGCTCACCGTATCTGCAAACCATCATGACCTCTTCGACTGTAAGGTCTCTTCCATTGATTGTAATAGCCATTATTCGCCTCCTTATCAACCAGGTAACAACTTATTTTTATTCCTAAATTTGCATTTTTATTCATTAGATTAATGTAGCGCTTAGGTTCTTTCATTATACCGAAAAACCCCTGAAATAGCCACTATTTTTTGAAAATTTGCAACACTCTGACGTGGTCACGCTTTAACGCAATAAAAACCCCCACCTTATTTCTTGATGAGGGTCAGTTTTCCGCCGCATTGGCATCTGTATGCATCGATCTTCTGCATGACACAGGTAAACCGCTGACGCGGATATTCCCTGCCGCATTTCTCACATTTTATTATGTATTTTATCGAATCATCTCTGCCCGGAGTTTGTATGGTCTCAAGGCCCAGTTCTTCGAAGGACGATGTACGTTTGATATTATACCCGTATGCCTTATTCATCATACCGGCATATTCTTTCCATCTGACACCATGATCTCGGCATCCCCTGCACGTGTGCAGGACCTCATGGGCCATGACGCCTTTGATCATTTTTTTATCAGCCTTAAGAAGAAATTCACTTATTTCTATATTGAATTTACCGTCTTTAGTGCTGCAGCATCCGAAGCGTCTCTTTGGTCTTGGGTTAATATAAACCTGCTCATTAATATTAGCAGGCACAGGGATTTTTAGTTCCTGTGCCTCCTTGATAACTTCTCTTAAAATGTCATTTACATATTCTCTAACCATTGAAATTTCACCGTTTGTCGCGATTGTTCCATGTGGAACATCTGTAGATGCATCCGCTCTGACACCTTGTTCTATTTGATGCTCTTGAGCATTTCGATCAGTCTCTCCAGCTCTTCCTTGCTGTAGAATTCGATTTCGATCTTACCCTTATTTCCCTTCTGGTTCAGTGTAACTTTAGTTCCGAGGGCTTCCTTCAGGTCTTCTTCTACTCTCTTCACATTGGCGTTTTTCACCTTTGTTTTGCGTGCCGCCTTGGCTGCAGGCTTTTCTTCACGGATCATCTTTTCAAGCTGTCTTACCGACCATCCATGTTTTACAGTATCATCAGCAAGACGGATCTGCTTTTCTTCATCATCCACACCTGCGATCGCTTTGGCGTGTCCGGCCGACAGTTCTCCTGCAGAAACATATCCTATGATGGCTTCGGGAAGCTTAAGGAGTCTCAGGCAGTTGGCGATATATGGTCTGCTCTTGCCCACGCTCTTTGAGACTTGTTCCTGTGTAAGTCCGTAAGTATCTATCATCTGCTTCAACCCTTCGGCTTCTTCGATAGGATTGAGGTCTTCACGCTGCATGTTTTCAATAATTGCAAGCAGCATGTTTTCTTCATCGGTAAGCTCTTTAACGATACATGGAAGCTCTTTGATGCCAACTTTTCTTGCCGCCCTCCATCTTCTTTCTCCGGCAACGATCTCATAACCTTTGCCTGCTTTCCTGAGGACCACCGGCTGGATAAGTCCATGTTCCTCGATGGAAGCGGCCAGCTCTTCCAGCTTTTCTTCGTCAAAGGTCTTTCTTGGCTGGTTTGAGTTTGGTTTGATGTCGTTGATATCTATGTATGCTATGCCGCCGGCTGCAGCCTCTTTCTTGTTTTCTGAAGCCTTTGCAGGTTCTGCCTGCGCTTCATTGACCTTGACAGGTCTTTTTTCCAAAGTGACTTCGGCATCTCCAAAGAGTGCATCGAGCCCCTTTCCTAATCCCCTTGATTTCTTAGGCGCAGCCATTTATCTCTCCTCCTCGTTGCTTAAAAACTCGTCTGCGAAGTCCATATAAGCAATTGCTCCGGACGACTTAGGGTCATACTGTATTACCGGCATACCATAGCTTGGTGCTTCTGCCAGTCTTACGTTTCTTGGGATCACGGTAGTATATACCTTTTCTTTAAAGTATTTCTTTACTTCTTCCACCACCTGGATAGAGAGATTTGTTCTGCCGTCAAACATGCTGAGGATAACCCCTTCTATTTCAAGTTCCGGATTTAAGTTGGTCTTAACGATGTCTATTGTGCTCATCAGCTGACTAACACCTTCCAGGGCATAGAATTCACACTGGATCGGAATAAGCACTGAATCCACTGCTGTCAGCGAGTTGATCGTCAATATCCCCAGAGAAGGAGGGCAATCCACGAAGATGTAATCATATTTAGGTCTGAGTACATCGATTGCTCTCTTCAGTCTCTTTTCTCTTCCGGCCAGTTCTATGAGCTCAACCTCTGCTCCCGCCAGCTGTACGCTTGCAGGCATGATATCAAGGTTTTCTATTCCTGTTGGAATAACTGCTTCTTCAGGATGGTAATCATCTTCTATAAGAATTTCGTGAGTTGTCACTTCCAGGTCTCTCTTGGAAATACCTACGCCGCTTGTTGTGTTTCCCTGAGGGTCAATATCGAGTATCAAAACCTTCTTCCCTTTGATTGCAAGGCAAGCAGCCAGATTGATATTAGTGGTTGTTTTTCCTACTCCACCCTTCTGATTGAATATTGCTATTGCTTTTCCCACTGTACTCCTCCTTATAAGCTTGGTATTGGATTTCATTATATATTATTATTTATGATTTTACTATTACTTTTATAAAAAAAATAAATGTTCCACGTGGAACATTTATTTTTTCTGCCATAAAAGGCTAGGAAACATCTGCCGATGCATCTATATCCTTAGGAATTATTATGGTGATCTTTAAATTGTCTCCTTCGTCTTTCTGCTCGAAGGTAGCACCGCGCTCATGAAGATCCATATCTGTAAAGGCCTTCCTCAAAGTGTTGAGATACAGCTTATAGCTTATATGGCGGATCTTGTTACGATCTCTCTCCTTGGCAGCCTTTCCTGAGTTGTACTCTTCCACCAGCTTTTCTGTTTGCCTCACGTTGAACCCATGCTTTATCACTTTATCGATGATAAGTCTCCTGTCGCCGTCATCTTCAACTTTGAGTAACGCGCGAGCATGCCGCTCAGTGAGCTTATGATCGGCAAGCATCAGCTGTATGTCCTCCGGAAGACTTAATATTCTTATCTTGTTTGAAATTGTAGATTGATTCTTTCCCAGCCGCTCCGCCAGAGACGATTGGTTGATTCCATATTTTTCCATCAGCTGGCGGTAGGCCTTCGCCTCCTCTATGTATCCCAGGTTTTCCCTTTGGATATTTTCCACCAATGCTATCAATCCTATTTCTTCTTCCGTCGCATCCTTTATTATGGCCGGAACTTTATCGAGTCCTGCCAGAGCCGCAGCCCTCAGTCGCCGTTCACCTGCTATGAGAAGAAATTCTCCCCCTTGTTCCTTCCTCAAAATCAATGGCTGTAAAATACCATACTCCCTTATTGAGTCCCTCAGTTCCATAAGCTGCTGCTGTCCAAAAGATTTCCTTGGCTGCTCTTGGTTTGTCCTTATCATGTCGATAGGGATCTCAGTGGTTTTTCTTATAAACATCCGACCCACCCCTTTCGATTATATGGTAACAACTTGTCCATCGCCGATAAACAAGTTTCGTAAAACAAAAAGAGCTCATTTCCCTTAGGAAATGGGCTCTTTCGACGGAGTTCCCGCCTTGCGCGGATATTTCGATCCCGTATTATTCTCTTTTTTTATGAAGATCAGCTTATGATCAAAGGGCAGCCCCTCAAATTCAGGGCTTTCTTCCCTTACCATTTTGCCGCCCAAAATCTTTATGGCTTTAGCTGCAGCTTTCAATTCTTCTTCACTGTCCGGACCTTTGTATGCTATAAAAGCGCCGCCCTTTCTCACGAAAGGCAGGCAGTATTCAGACAGGGTGCTCATGTTAGCTACCGCTCTGGAAACGCAAAGATCAAAAGATTCCCTCATGTCCTTTTTTCTGGCCAGTTCCTCCGCCCTGCCATGGATAGCTTCAACGTTACGGATCCCCAGCTTGGCACATAGGTCATTGATGATCCGTATCCTCTTGTTAAGCGAGTCTATCAGCACAAACTTTTTTTCAGGAAATGCTATGGCAAGAGGGATCCCCGGAAAACCTCCGCCGGTTCCTACATCTATTATAGTGTCGGCTTTTCTGAACTCTTCATATCCTACGCAGAGGAGAGAATCTATATAATGCTTCTTGATAAATTCATCTCTATCTGTTATGGCAGTAAGATTGATATGCTGATTCAACTCCAAGATTTCTTCCATATAACCCATGAGCTTATCTTCTTTGTCAGGGCTGAAGCCTATATCAAGTTTTCTAAAGATATCTCTAAAATTATTCATTATTTACTATTTGCCTCTTCTTCTCATCTTTTCAAGATATACCAGCAGTACGTTTATATCTGCAGGTGAAACTCCGGATATTCTGGAAGCCTGCCCCACAGATAATGGCTTGAATTGGTTCAGCTTCTGACGAGCTTCGATCCTAAGACCTTCTATTTCATCATAATCAAACTCTGCATCCAGCTTCTTATCTTCAAGTCTTTTGAACTTATCTATCTGCTGCTGCTGCTTGGTTATATATCCCTCATATTTGATCTGGACTTCCATCATCGTTTTCTGATGTCTGCTCAGTGCGGGTCTCTCATCATCGATGGCTGCTGCATCATCGTAAGTGATTTCAGGTCTCTTCAAAAGTTCGATCAGCGGAGTGGCCCCTTTGAGAGGTGTACTTCCTTTTTCCTCAAGAAAACCATTGGCCTCTTCAGGCTTCACGATCTTTTTCTTAAGTCTTTCAGTTTCTGCAGATACTATTTCTTTCTTTTCCAGGAATCTGTCATATCTGTCTTTTTTTACCAATCCAACCTCGTATCCGCGCTCTGTCAAACGGAGATCTGCGTTGTCTTGTCTCAGAACCAGCCTATATTCCGCTCTGCTGGTCATTATTCTGTAAGGCTCATTGGTACCTTTGGTCACCAAATCGTCGATTAGAACGCCAATATAAGCCTCGCTTCTGTCCAGAATGAACTCTTTTTTGCCATTTATCTTGCAAACGGCATTTATTCCTGCCATCAGACCCTGGGCTGCAGCCTCTTCATAACCGGAGCTTCCATTGAACTGTCCGGCACAAAACAAGTTTTCGATATGTCTGTTTTCCAGGGACAGCTTAAGATCAAGAGGATCTATGCAGTCATACTCGATGGCGTAAGCAGGTCTTACGATCCGGAGATTTTCAAGACCTTCTATCGTTTTATAAAACTGTTCCTGTACATCTTCCGGCAGGCTGGAGGACATTCCCTGGATATACATCTCATCTGTATGCAGACCTTCCGGCTCTATGAACAGCTGATGTCTCTCCTTGTCAGCAAACCTGTTGATCTTATCTTCTATAGATGGACAGTATCTGGGACCAATGCCTTCGATCTGCCCGCCAAACAAAGCTGATCTGTGGAAGTTGGCTCTTATTACTTTGTGAGTTTCTTCATTGGTATATGTGAGCCAGCACTTAACCTGATCCTTCTGAAGATCATCATTCATAAACGAAAACGGCACGATCTCTTTGTCGCCTTCCTGAGGGATCATCTTATCGTAGTCAAAGCTTTTAGCAAGTGCTCTCGCAGGAGTACCGGTTTTGAATCTTCTCATGGGAAGACCGTACTCCCTCAGTTTGGCTGCCAGTTCCATGGATGGCGCCAATCCGTTAGGACCGCTGTCAAAAGAGCTGTCACCTATGAAGATCTTTCCGGCAAGGAAAGTCCCTGTGGCAAGGATAACAGCCCGGGCTTCGTAAACAGCCCCGGTTTTAAGAATAACCCCGCAGGCCTTTCCATCTTCTATGATAAGATCTATGACTTCACCCTGCTTAAGGTCGAGATTTTCCTCAGCTTCAAGGGTTCTCTTCATTTCTATATGATATTGATTCTTGTCCGCCTGTGCTCTCAGCGAATGGACAGCCGGACCTTTAGCAGTGTTGAGCATCCTGCTCTGGATGAAAGTCTTATCTATGTTAAGTCCCATCTCTCCGCCAAGGGCATCGATCTCACGAACCAGGTGACCTTTGCCTGTGCCTCCGATGGAAGGATTGCATGCCATCATAGCTACGGCTTCAAGGTTGATGCTGAGGAGAAGAGTCTTCTTTCCCATTCTCGCAGCAGCAAGTCCGGCTTCACATCCTGCGTGGCCGGCACCCACAACTATTATGTCATATGTTCCCATTACGAATTTTTCCATTAGTCATAGCCTCCTGTGGCTTTAATTATTTACCAAGACAAAATCTTGCGAACACTTCATCTATTATATCATCAGAAACAGTTTCTCCAATGATTTCTCCCAAATATTCATATGCATTTTTCACATCTACTTCGATGAAGTCAAGAGCTTCCTTCATCTGTGCCATATGCAGAGCATCCCCCAGGGAATCCTTTCCCTTATTAAGCAATTCGATATGGCGAACATTATTGACCATCAAACTCTGCTGCTGAGTCACTTCTCCGCCATAAACCATAGTCTCGATGAACTCCTCGATCTCATTTATACCTTCACCAAGTATGAGTGAAGTTTCTATTACATGGGCACCGGGTATCATCGCCTTAACATCATCAGGAGTAAAGACTTGTGTAAGATCGCTCTTGTTCAAAAGTACCAGCGACTTCCTGGCCGCAAGATAATCGGCGATTTCTCTGTCTTCCTGAGAAAGCGGCTGGCTTCCATCCAATATGAATATAATAAAGTCAGCATTGTTGAATGCTTCTTTGGATTTTTCTATTCCCAGCTTTTCTACCATGTCGTCTGTTTCTCTGATACCGGCAGTATCCACAAGGTAAACGGGAATATTTCTGATGCTAATTGCTTCTTCGATGGTGTCTCTGGTGGTTCCCGGTATTTCAGTAACGATGGCACGAGTTTCGCGAAGCAGTCCGTTCATGAGCGATGACTTGCCCACGTTTGGCTTGCCCACTATAGCGACCCTGATCCCTTCTCTGATCATACGTCCCGATGAGGCTGTAGACAGCAGATTTTCAATCATTTCGCCTATTGACGATATATTTTTTTCCAGCTTATCATAGGTCATCTCTTCGATATCTTCATCAGGGTAATCTATGTTCACCGTGATGTCCACCAGCAAGTCAAGGAGCCTTGCTCTTATGTCAGATATCCTTGATGAAAGGGTCCCTTCCAGCTGTGACATGGCAACATCAAAACTTTTATCGGTCTTTGCTTTGATCACATCTATAACAGCTTCTGCCTGAGAAAGATCCAGACGGCCATTGAGAAAAGCTCTCTTGGTGAACTCGCCGGGCTCGGCAAGACGTGCACCTTTGCGAAGAACAAGAGCAAGGGTCTTTCTCAGAGATACCATGCTTCCGTGGCAATTTATCTCAACCACATCTTCTGCAGTATAAGTCTTAGGCCCTTTCATATAAACAGCAAGAACTTCATCTATTATATGATCATTATCCTTATCTATTATCTTACCGTATGTCATCCTTCTGCTCACGATCCGGTCGCCACCGGCAGCAGGGGAAAATATCTCTTCCAAAATATCGAGAGACTTTTCGCCGCTTATTCTTACTATTCCTATACCGCCTTCTCCGTAAGCCGTAGCTACAGCTGCTATAGTATCTTCCATGTTATTCTCCATTAAGTCTAAAAAAAGTCCGCAAGATACTTGCGGACCCTTCATTATTTTTTCAGTTCTATTATAACTCTTCTGTAAGGTTCTTCACCTTCGCTTCTTGTGGTGATATTAGGATTCTGCTGCAAAGTCGCGTGAATTACCTTTCTTTCATAAGGGTTCATCGGTTCAAGCCTTACATATTTTTTAGTTTTAATAACTTTTGCTGCCAGTCTGTTGGCAAGCTGTTCCAAAGTCTTCTGTCTCTTTGCCCTGTAGTTTTCAGCATCAACAACTACTTTAACATATTTTTCGCTGTCTTTGTTGATAACCAGACTTGTGAGATACTGGATCGCATCCAGTGTCTGACCTCTCTTGCCAATAACTGTACCGGAATCTTTACCGTCCATTTCCACATAAACCACATCTTCGCCTACCTTGGCTTTCAGGTTCAGTGAAAGTCCCATCTTACCGGTTATATCTTTAAGGAAATCGAGAGCAGCATGTTCTTCGATATCCTTAAGTTCCTCTTTGTTAACAACCTCTATGTTCAGGCTGTTTTCTTTCTGAACGTCTTTCTTCTCTGATTTTTCAGCTTCTTTACGTTCCTTCTTAGCCTTATGCTTTTTAGGGCTTTTAGTCTCTTTGTGCTCCTTCTTTTCAGGCTGAGCATCAAGCTGAGGTTTTTCTTCTTCTATTTTCTTCTTTTCAACTCTGACTTTTGCCAGTTTAGAACCAATCCCGAAGAACCCTTTTGAAGGTTCTTCCAAAACTGTAACCTCAACCTCTTCTCTGGAGACTTTGAGATCCATCAACGCAAGCTTTACAGCTTCTTCTACGTCAACGCCCCATTTTTCTGAATAGTCCATTTAACTTTTCCTCCAAATGATCGAGTGAGATCTATTTTTTCATTTTCTTCTTTGCCTTCTCTATTTCCTTTTCCCTCTTTATCTTCTTTCTTATTGTAGATAAGTGAATATTTAAGAAGATCTGCACGATCTGGCTGACAGCCCAATAGAGAGAGAGTCCTGATGGGAATGATTTTGCCATCCAAAGGATCATGATAGGGAAGAGGAACTGCATCATCTTCATCATTCCTTCAGTTTGCTGATTGCCTTCGTTGAGAGCCTTATTCATTGTAAATGAAACGAATGTGGCAACACCTGCAATGATAGGCAGGATCCATGGATCCGGCTGACTCAAGTCTTCGATCCATAAGAAAGGCTCGTGGAATGCAAAGATCATACTGTCCTTTGAAATATACTGCATAGGATTTCTCAGCAATGCGAAGAGACCCATGATGATAGGCATCTGAATCAACATAGGAAGACATCCACCCATAGGATTGAACTTTTCTTCCTTATATAATTCAGCCATCTTGATATTCAAAGTTTCTTTGTCATTAGCATATTTTTTCTGCAAAGCCTGCATCTTTGGCTGAACGTCCTGCATTTTGGACGTAGACTTGGTCTGTTTTATGTATAACGGATATATACATACCTTAACGATTACAGTAAATATGATGATGGTAATACCGTAATCCTGGATAAATCCGTACAGCAATCCAAGCAGCCAACCCATAGGCTTTGCTATGATTCCCAGTATTGTATACATTAATTAATTTCCTCCTATTTTAAAGGGTCATATCCACCGGGGTTAAAAGGATGACATTTAAGCAGCCTTCTTATACCCAGATAAGAACCTTTAAAAAATCCGTACTTTTCCAATGCCTGAATAAAATAAGTCGAACAAGTAGGATAAAATCTGCATTTTGGAGGAAAAAGAGGAGAAATGAATTTCTGATAACCTCGTATCAGCAATATCATTATTTTTTTCATATCAATTACCTCTTGTTCCATCGGCATCTTGTCGATCCAAAAGTTTTGATTTCATTAAAGCTTTCTCCATAGATTTATATACTTGCTGCGCTTTTTTACCGTTTATAGTATTACGTGCAATAAATATAAGGTCAAAACCACTTTTGATTTCATCCTTTAAAAATCTATAGTTTTCTTTCATGAGCCTTCTGGCTCTGTTTCTTTCAACGCTGTTTCCTACTTTTTTACTTGCTAAAAATGCTATTCTGTTGTATGAAAGACCATTCTTCTTATAAAAAAGTACAATATATCTTTCGCCGATGGATTTTCCTCTCTTATATACAGAAGAAAAATCATCTTTGTTTCTCAGTATATCCTTTTTTAGCATAACTTTACCAAATTATATCGGCATAGATACAAAAAGACCACTGGCTGCGGTCTCTATGCTGATAAAACTTTTCTTCCTCTTTGTCTTCTTCTCTTTAAAACATTTCTACCGTTCTTTGTCTTCATTCTTTTTCTAAAGCCGTGCTCTTTTTTTCTCTGTCTAGTCTTCGGCTGATATGTCATTTTCATAACAAAATTTCCTCCTTATTACCTAAAATTTAAAGCGCATAAATCTAAATTTCAACTTATGCAATATGCTTTACTATTATACTCCCCAAGATTGGCCATGTCAAATGATTTTATTCAAGGAAAAGACTATTTTATCCCCTGAAAAACAGGCTTATCCAACATATAGTTGTTCCTGTTAAAACTTTGCACAATTTAATCCACAAGTAGTGGATAACTCCCGGAAATTTTATTTTTTCAATAAATTTTTTTAAACTATTGCCTGTGGATAACTTTTTTTGATATGATATACACACTGTAGATAGAGAGGAAAAAAAATGAGAAAAAAGATAGATGAAAATAAATGGGCAGACATATTATCAGAAATAAGCAGCAATGTGACCGAAGTAAGCTATAAAACTTGGTTCGCTCCGCTTTTTCCTCTGGAAATAGATGAAGATGCCTCTGTTATATACTTTGCATCTTCAAATGATTTTTTGATCGAAGTTCTCAAAAACCGCTATATTTCAATATTTGAGAGTGCTGTTGAAACAGTTTACGGTAAAAAATACAAGGTCATCATTAAAAATAAAACTGAAGAAGAAATTCAAAAAACATATAAAGAAGATAATAATGAAGTACCTATAAAAAAAGAAGTCGAAGAAGAATTCAGAGAAGAATATTTTCTCAATCCAAGATATAACTTCGACAATTTTATAGTAGGAGGAAACAATAACTACGCCCATGCTGTAGCACTGGCTGTAGCCGAATCCCCTGCAGCAGTATATAATCCTCTATTTATATATGGAGGTTCCGGACTTGGTAAAACCCATTTGATGCATGCCATAGGTCATTATATCCTTCAGCATAATCCTTCATCAAAGGTACTTTATGTATCTTCGGAAATGTTCGCATCCGAACTTATCAAGGCAATACAAGATAAGAAGAATTACAACAGTAAGATGAGAGCATTTAAAAATAAATACAGAAATGTAGATGTTCTTCTCATAGACGATATACAATTTATAGAAGGTAAAGATGCTACACAGATAGAATTCTTCCATACATTCAACGCACTTTATGATTTCAAAAAACAAATCGTCATATCAAGTGACAGACATCCAAGTAAATTGACTGATCTTGATGAACGTTTAAGATCCAGATTCCAGTGGAATATAGTTGCTGATATACAGCCACCTGATTTTGAAACAAGAGTTGCCATATTAAGGAATAAAACTGAACTTGAAAAAGTTCCTATCGATGATGATGTCCTTGAGGTAATAGATCTTATCGCAGAAAAAGTTAAATTCAACATAAGAGAGCTGGAAAGTGCACTCACAAGAATAATCAGTTATTCTAAGATATTCAACGAAAAAATCACTGTTAAATTCGCAAGAAAAAATCTCAATGATATTTTCTCCACCAGCGACTTCAACATCACATGCGAATCCATCAAAAAGGCAGTATGTAAAAAGTACAATATCAAAATAACCGATATGGAATCTGCCAAAAGAAAAAGAGAATTTTCGCATCCAAGACAGATAGCCATGTATCTTTGCAGGGAACTGACAGATTCTTCATTACCTAAAATAGGTGAATCTTTTGGAGGAAGAGATCATACCACAGTCCTTCATGCTTATGATAAGATATCAAACGAAATAAAAACCAACAGCGTGCTGGCAGATGAAATAAAACAGCTCAAATCAGATATCCAATAATTATCAACAATGGATGTTGATCAAAAAAACAAGTTATCAACAGTTTTTTAATAACAAAAAAATAAGTAAAATAAAGGCTTACATAAGTTATCAACAGAATCAACAGGCCCTACTACTATTACTACTAATAAATATAATAAAACAAAATAAATCTTTTTTATTTTCTTCGGAGGTCATTATGAAATTCACATGCAGTCAGCAAACATTAGCAAAAGCATTGAACACTGTTTCCAAAGCAGTATCAACAAGAACAACACTCCCTATATTAAAAGGTATACTCATCGAGGCAAAAGCAGATGGTACATTGGTACTTACTGCATCTGATCTTGAAATAAGTATCCAGAAAAAAATAAATGCAGAAGTTTATCAGGAAGGATCAGCAGTAGTAGTATCAAAATTATTCGGTGACATCATAAGAAAACTTCCCAATGAAGAAATATCCATAGAAGAAACAGAAGAAAATAATATTTTAATAAAAACAAACTCATCTGAATTCACAGTGATGAGTCTGCCTGTTGAAGAATTTCCTAAAATAGGCGAAAAAGAAGAAAACACAGAAGCACTTGTTTTCAACAGAGATATATTCAAAGACATGGTAAGAAAAACTTCTTTTGCTGCATCCATAGATGAATCAAAAGGTATACTGGTAGGAATTCTTACAGAAATAAATAAAGAAAGTGTAAATATGGTTTCCCTTGATGGATTCAGACTTGCACTGGCCAAAGAAAGTATGAATAGTGCCGAAGAAAGTAAATTTATTATTTCCGCTAAAATAATGAATGAAATAAGCAAGATAGTTTCTGATGATGATTCGGATTCAGACATCAATATATATCTTGGAGAAAAGAAAGCTGTATTCAATATAGGTAATACAGAAGTAGTTCTCAGACTCATGGAAGGTGAATTCATCAAATACAGAGATATAATACCTTCCGATGGAGCCATAAAAGTAGTTATAGGAAAAGAAATACTTCTTGAAAGCATAGAAAGAGCTTCACTTCTCGCAAAAGAAGGAAAGAACAATCTTATCAAAATGACCATCAAAAATGATCTTCTTACTGTCACTTCAAGATCAGAAGAAGGTAATGTAAAAGAACAGATAGTAATGGAAAAAACAGGTGATGATCTTGAAATAGGTTTCAATTCAAAGTTTGTTATAGATGTTTTAAAGGTCATCGACGATGAAGAAATATCCATGATCTTCAAAACAGGAACATCACCATGTGTTGTAAGACCTGTAGAAGGTGATGCTTACGAGTACCTTATCCTTCCTGTAAGGATCCCTACAATGTAATATGTATATAAAACAGATAGAATTAAAAGACTTTAGGAATTATAAAGAAATAATGGTATCCTTCAGTGAGAACGTCAACATTTTCCTGGGCAATAATGCCCAGGGAAAAACCAATCTGCTGGAGGGTATTTATTTGAATGCAATGGCAAGATCTTTCAAAACATCGAAAGATAAAGAGCTTATAAGATTTGGAGAAGAATTTTGTAAGATAAAAACCATTGCTTTTTTTGATGATGATGAACATACCACAGAAATAGTAATAAATAAAGAAGGAAAAAAAGGGATAAAGCTTGATGGAGTTAAGATAAAAAGGACTTCTGAGCTTTTGGAAAGGATATTCATCATTATTTTTTCACCTGAAGATCTTAAAATAGTAAAAGATGAACCGGAAAAAAGAAGAAGATTCATAGACAGAGAGCTTTGTCAGATCAAGCCGGGATATTTCAATGATTTAAATAACTATAAAAAAGTATTAAAACAGAGAAATACATACTTAAAAGAAGAAAGAATAGATACTTCTGTTCTTGATATATGGGATCACGAACTTGCCAGATACGGAAGTAAGGTAATAGCCAGAAGAAATGAATTCATAAAAAGAATAAACGAAATAAGCAGAGAAATACACCACAATATTTCCGGCGGCAAAGAAAAACTGGAATTAGCTTATGAACCTAACGTAAGCTGCAGTGATATATCTAAGCTTGAAAGAAATTTTTATGATATTTTGACCGGATCAAGAAGCGATGATATAAGAAACAGAACTACAGGAAGAGGACCTCATAAGGATGATCTCAAAATATCGGCTGATGATATAGATCTAAGAAAATTTGGATCTCAAGGTCAGCAGAGAACTGCAGCCCTTTCTTTGAAACTTTCGGAAATAAAACTGATAGAAGAAGAAATGGGTGAAAAGCCCATACTTCTTCTGGATGATGTATTATCTGAACTTGATAATGACAGGCAAAACTTTTTGATACATTCCCTTGGAGGAAATCAGTTGTTCATAACTACCACTGATATATCAGGAAAAGTTGCAAGACAGCTTCCTGAAGGAAAGGTATTCAAGATAACTTCCGGACAAGTAGAAATAGAAATATAATGTAAAGAGCCCGCTTCGCACATGAAGTAGGGCTCTTTTATAATAGATAAAATTATTTTTTCCAATGTTT
>CAYTVH010000030.1:0-21208 GCA_964441805.1 uncultured Oscillospiraceae bacterium
GCTTTGTATGTCTATTTTTTTGATTTAGATGAACACCTTATTGATATTGTCCGAGCTTGTGAGATATACCAGGTTGGCGTAACAAACCTTGAAGTCCACTGTATCGCCTACGCGGATATCTGCCGCATCTTCCACATCGAGGATGGTATGGTCGCTGGATGCTCCGATCACTTCGATCTTGTCATCCTTGCAGACCAGATCTTCAGGTGATCCGTAGTCCACTCTTCCGATACCCACCAGAGCTCTCTTTCTGATTCCTCGATCTTCATATGTAGGAGTTTTGCCGAAGCAGTCTATCATGATCTTGCCCACAGGGTGGGTAGGCTTGTCTCTCACTTCCAGCACCTCCGCCCTGAGGGTGAATACATCTTTATAGAGATAGCTCATATCATATCCCCAGATTTCCTGCAGATCTATTGCCAGTATGATGCCTTCTCCTATTCTAAGCAGATTGATCCTTGAAGGCAGCTGGCCATCCATCATGGTAGTCAGCGAGCTTGTTGCTCCTCCTGAAATGAATTCCAGTTCTCTGCCGATCTTTTCTTCGATCATTTCTGCAATGGCAACCAACTCACCCAGCTTATCTGCTGTCGGTGCGATGGCACCGTAACATCCAAGGTTAGTTCCAACGCCCGCCAGTTCCAGGTTATGAAGATCGTTTTCCACCATCAGCGCAGCTGAAACCATTTCTTCCTTGTCCCAGAAACCTTCTCTAAGATCTCCCAGGTCAGCCATCAGTATCACCTGATGCTTCTTGTCCTGGATCCTTGCCTGTTTATTCAGCTCCTTGAGGACTTCTACGCTGCTGTTAAGGCTTATGTCCGTAACTCTTATGATATCAGCAGCTTCACTGATCATGGGCACTCTTATCATCATGAGCGGAGTCTGCACACCGTATTCCTTTAACGGCTCCAGCTGCTCAAGTCTGGATGATGCGATAAATCTGCATCCACATCTTTCGAATTGCTCAGCACACTGAGGAAGACCTGTAAATCCTTTGATAACTCCTGCGATCTCAACGCCGTTATCCTGACACAGATGCTGTACTTTCTCGATATTGTTTCTCAGCTTGTTCAGATCAACGATAAGTTTAGGGTTTCTATCGTGTGCTGCCATCTATTAGTCCTCCTTCTTGTTCTCTTCTGCGAATCTGATCAATTTCTTTGAAGAGTTCTTGATGAACTCTGACTTTCTGATGATAACTTTCTTTATCTTTCTGTAGAACGGTGCATCGGCGTTGATCTTGTCAACTTCCTTCCACACCAGTTCCTTAGCCTGTTCTGTGGTGTATCCTTCTCCCAGCAGTTCTGTCATAGCTTCTTCATCAAGCTTGATAGCTGCTACGATAGTGGTATCATCCTTTTCGCTTTCGCCTTCGAATACGAATGATTCTTCAACGAATGGAACCAGTGACAGCTGGTATTCCAGTTCTTCAGGATATACGTTCTTACCGTTCTTAGTGATGATAACGTTCTTCTTTCTTCCTGTGATATATGCATAACCGTTTTCATCGATATATCCCATATCGCCAGTGTGGAACCAACCTTCTGAGTCGATAACTGCAGCAGTTTCTTCAGGCATGTCCATGTATCCCAGCATGATGTTGTCACCGTATACGCAGATTTCTCCGATTCCTTCTTCGTTGACATCAACAACCTTCAGGTCTGCGCCAGGGAATCTTACGCCGATGGATGATGAATTAGGTGCTGTATCAGGGTTCAGTGCTCCCATAGGTGCACATTCAGTAAGTCCATATCCCTGCAGTGCCAGAATACCAAAGTCCATGATACCATCCAGTACTTCAGGGCTGATAGCAGCTCCTCCGCAGATGAGACATCTCATTCTGCCGCCGAATACTGCAGTGATCTTCTTGAAGAACAGAGGGCCTATATCCACGCCTACCTTCTTGGTCTTTCTGTTGATCTTTATTACCTTCTTAAGCAGATCTTCCTTGCCCTGCTTCTTAACGTTTTTCCAAATTGTGCTGTACAGCTTTTCGAATATAGCAGGTACTCCCAGGAACATTGTAGGTCTTACTTCGGCCAGATTCTTTGTGATGTATTTGAGCCCCTGGCAATATGCGATAGTAACGCCCTTGTACATAGGCATCAGGAAGTCGCATGTGCAAGCATAAGTGTGATGGAGCGGCAATACTGAGAAGAAAATATCATCAGGCTGCACTTTGAATACTGTAGGCGCTATCATCAAGTCAGCACAGATATTCTTATGTGACAGCATTACGCCCTTTGACTTACCTGTAGTTCCTGATGTGAACAGGATGATGTTCATGATTTCGTTGTCGATCTCAGCATCCAGGAATTCTCTGTTTCCGTCTTCGATCAGCTTCTTACCTTCTTCTACCAGCTGTGACAGTGCATATACTCCGTCGTTTTCTTCTTCTGATGTAAAGTTCACCAGAACGTCCAGCTTAGTATCTCCTGAGGCTTTCATTTCCTTGAACATGCCTTCGAACTTCTTATGGAAAAGCACACATTCAACATCAGCCCTGACAACCAGCTGCTTCAGTTCTTCCGCGTTCAGCTCCTTGTCAAGAGGAACTACTACACCTACACCACATACTGCAGCCAGATATGAGATAGCCCACTGATAGCAGTTTTCACCGATAACAGCAATTCTCTTATCCTTCAGTCCTTTAGCGATCAGCGCAGTTCCCAGACCGTTGATATCAGCAAAAGCTTCTTTGTAAAGAATGTTTCTGTAAGGCTCGTTGTTGCTGTCCTTCTGCATGAATGCCACATTGTCTCCATAGAGTTCAACTGTAGTTTCCAGCATATGCTTCAGGTCTGTAATAGGGCGGCTTTCCTTGTACTTAACGCATGGTCTAGGGTCAGCATTTATCTTTGCAACCAGTCCTTCAGCCCATTCCATCTTCTTTTTCATGTTTTCAGTCGTCATTTTAAGATTACCTCTTCTTTCTTAATCATCCTCTTCTTCTCTTATTGCTCCACCCATTCTCTTGATCTTGCGGGTGGTTGTTTTCTCGAATTCTTCTTCTCTTATCTTAAAACGCTTGACGCGCTTATAAGCAGGCATCATATCGTTGACTTCCTCAATGGAAATCTTGATGGCATCTTTGATTCCATCTTCAGTTATCTCTCCAAGCTGCTCCTTGATAACATCGTAGTTTGGATATACTTCTGCTCTTACGATGACGTCCCCGTCTCTCTTATCGATGGTTCCATAAACAAGGACTTCTTCGATATACGGCTGTTCGGTAAGGACTGCTTCTATTTCCTCAGGGAAGATGTTCTTACCGTTCTTTGTGACGATAACATTCTTCTTTCTTCCGCAGATGTAAAGGAAGCCTTCTTCATCGAGTCTGCCGTAGTCCCCTGTGTAGAGCCATCCGTCTTTGATGACTTCTTCAGTGGCTTCAGGGTTATCGTAGTAGCCGATCATCACAGATGGACCTTTGCAGATGATCTCACCTACTCCATCCTCATCCTGGTCTATTATCTTCACTTGAGTACCCGGCAAAGGCTTGCCCACCGAATCAGCTTTGCTGTAGTAATCTTTGTTGACTGCGATTATCGGTGCGTTTTCAGTCATGCCATATCCCTGGATCATAGGGATGCCGAGAGTTTCATAATCCCTGATAACATCAGGATTGATGGCTGCACCTCCTGCTATAAACAGCTCTATATTGCCGCCCAGACTGGAGTGGATCTTATCGAAGATCTTTTTCACAGCAGCAGGCTTGTTGTAAAGCTTAGTTCTTTTGCTGAGAGCCATCATCTTTCTCATTTTATCTGCAGCGCCGGAAGCTTCAGCCTGCTTCCAGACTTTTTTGTGCATGGTTTCGAATACGATAGGCACGCCCAACATCACAGTGGCGCCGCTTTCCTTAAGGTTTGGCTGTATATATCTCAGACCTTCGCAGATAGCTACGAATACGCCCTGATAAATGGCTGTGAATACGTGACACGTCAGCTCGTAAGTATGATGCATCGGGAGAACGGAAAGTCCGCCGCCGCTTCTTATATTCACATACTTCGACATGTTGTATACGTTGGCTGAAATATTTTTGTGGGACAGCATTACGCCCTTGGACTGTCCTGTGGTTCCCGACGTGAACAGCAAAGTGCACATGGCTTCTCTGTCTATAACAGCATCTATGAAATTCTTGTTTCCGCCTTCCAGCAGGCTCTTTCCTTCTTTGACCAGTTCATCCCACATCATGCAGTCATCGGCCTCTTCCTTGGCATCCATGTCGATCCTGATGTCGATGCCCTCGATGTCTTTGATGACTTCCATGACTTTCTTTTTCATCTTTCCGGAGAACACTATTGCATCGACCTTAGCTCTGTCCAGAAGATTGTGGATCTCTATTTCTGTAAGCTCCTTATCCAGCGGTACGACTACACCTGTACCGTTGGCGACAGCCAGATATGAAACCACCCACTTATAGCTGTTTTCTCCTATAAGTGCCACCTTCTTATCCTTGAGTCCCATCTCAATCAGCTTTGTTCCCAGATGATCGATATCTTCCTTCAGCCGGTTGAAGGATATGGGTCTGTACTCACCTCTAGGTACATCTTTCACGAGAAACGCAGTATCATCTCCGTACATTTCCGCACTTGAATTGATCATATCCCTTAGGTCATTTATATATCTCATCTGATATAAAACGTCTTTGTATTTCTTGCTGTTCAAAGTTCCCCCTCCTTATTTGTTGTCCAGGTATTCCTCTACGATCTCTGCCGCGTCCTGTATGCATCCGTTACAGCTTCTTAACACTGTTCCGGTATCAACACCCTTGATTTCTCTGCATGTGATGGATTTGTTCTTTTCAATGAATTTCTCTGTAAGAGCTTTCATGGTTTTATAGCTGACCTTCTTAGTCTTAGGAGCATCCAGCGCTCCATCGGATTCAGCCATACCGACCACTGCAGCTATCGCCGAAACAGCTCCGCATGTTCCCATGGTCCCCATTCCGAATCCAAAAGCCTCCATGATCTCGAACACTTCCTTTTCATCTTTTCCCAGTCTGCCAGCAAATGCACATGCTACAGCCTGGGCACAATTGTAACCTTTGTCGTGGTTCTCCAGTGCCTTTTTTACTGCGTCTGACATATCCCCTGTTTCCTTTCTTTATTTTCTGCTGCCGTATTTTGCTGCCAATATCCTGGCCACATGTACTCCGCTGGCTGAAGCCTGTGAAAGGGAGTGGGTAACTCCCGAGCCATCGCCCAATGCATATAATCCTTCCACCTTTGTCTGCAGGTTTTCATCAACTTCTATCTTGGAGTTGTAGAACTTGACTTCAACGCCGTAGAGCAAGGTGTCTTCATTGGCTGTTCCCGGTGCGATCTTATCGAGTGCATATATCATTTCGATGATATTATCCAGCTGCCTCTTCGGTATTACAAGACTCAGGTCTCCCGGAGTTGCCTGGAGAGTAGGACGAGTGAAACATTTTTCCATACGCCTTGCACTGGATCTTCTTCCCTTTACCAGATCTCCGAATCTCTGGAGCAGCACTCCGCCGCCAAGCATGTTGCTGAGTTTTGCTATGGATTCACCATACTCGTTACTGTCCTTGAACGGTTCAGTGAATGTGTTGGAAACCAGCAGTGCAAAGTTGGTGTTCTCCGTTCTCAGTGCCGGATCTGCATAGCTGTGTCCGTTTACAGTTACGATACCATTTGTATTTTCTGCAACGACTTCTCCGTAAGGGTTCATACAGAA
This sequence comes from uncultured Oscillospiraceae bacterium, assembly GCA_964441805.1. GTDB lineage: Bacteria > Bacillota > Clostridia > Peptostreptococcales > Anaerovoracaceae > Lentihominibacter. The sequence continues at coordinate 5,710 of CAYTVH010000030.1, forward strand.
TGTCCTTACCATGTCGTTGTACTTATCTGTCTTATATACGATCTTACTTTCGTAGACATCGTCTGTGATATGTTTGAAAACTTCAGCAGGAAGCTCAACTCTCACTCCTATGTCCACTCTGTTTTTCTTCTGTTCTATGCCCAGCTTTTCGCAGACTTTACCGCTCCATTTGGAACCGGATCTGCCGGTTGCCAGGATCAGGTCTTGGCATGTGAACTCTTCGCCGTCGTCAGTCTTCACCAGGAAACTTCCGTCGTCCTGAAGTTCAACGTCTTCTATGGTCGTATAGAACTGAGTTTCCACCTTCTGTTCACAGTAGTTGAACATCTCTCCCAAGATCCTTACATTTCTGTCGGTACCCAGATGTCTCACCTTTGCTTCCAGAAGATGCAGGTCATTTCTGAGGGCAATGGTCTTCAGTTCAGAGCTTGCTGTAGAATAAAGCTTGGCATCTGCCCCTCCCATGCTGCAAAGGACTTCATCCACATATTCCATCAGCCCCATTGCAGCATCTACGCCCACATACTTGTGAAGATCACCGCCGAACTGGGTGGTGATGTTATACTTTCCATCGGAAAGTGTTCCTGCACCGCCGTATCCGTTCATGATATGGCACGGGGAACACTTGACGCAGTTTTTTGCTCCAAGCTTAATAGGGCACTGCCTCTTATGGAGCGGTGCACCCTTGTCTATCATCAGCACCTTGGCATCAGCATTAAGTTTAGCCAGTTCATATGACATGAAAACTCCGCTGGCACCGGCGCCTACTATTATAATGTCATAGTACTTCATTGGTCCCTCCGAACAAGTCAGACTTCTCCACCGTAAAAAATCCTTTGATTATCTAATTTTATATTATTTTGACTCAAAATTCCATATGTTTTGGTAAAAAAGACCTTTAATGACACAACAAAAAAGCTCCTCTTCCCTTTATAGGGTCCCGGAGCCTTTTAACGCTTGTGTTTTTTACCGGCCGTCGGATGCTTATGCTTCTTCTACAGCCAGTTTTTCGAATTCTTCAACTACCTTGTTGAATTCTTCTTCGTCTTCGATGTCGATCAGTTCGAAATCTTCGTCGTATTCCTTGTAACCGTAAATAAATACGTCTTCAGTTCCAAGAGGGTTCAGGGCTATGTATTCTTTGCCCAGTGCATCGAATACGCCTAAGATACCACACTCTTCTTCCACACCATCATCAAATTCCAGTGTCAGGATATCTTCTTCTTCGTATCCGTATAATTCTTTCTTATCTGCCATTTCATTCCTCCGTAATCAAAAATATCGGTTTCTTAGCCTTACTATACCATTATGTTTTCCTTTTAGCAACAAAATATTCCAATAAAACAAAACCTATTGCTTATGGAAAAAACTCCATACATTTTCGGCTGCCGCAGCAGTCATCCCTTCGACTTCGCCCAGCTGACCGACAGATGCCGCTTTTATATCGTCTACACTCTTGAAGTGTTTCAAAAGGGCACTTCTTCTGGCAGGCCCTATGCCGGGGATCTCATCGAGCACAGAGACTTCTGCATTCCTGCTTCTCACTTTACGGTGATATTCTATTGCAAAGCGGTGCACTTCTTCCTGCATCCTGCCGATGTATCTGAACAGCATATTTTTGCCGGCAAGGGGTATTTCTTCGTAAACATCCTCTGCACACCCTCCGGCATCCTGTGGTTTCCTGTATATAAGAGCTCTGGTCCTGTGTTTGTCATCCTTGACCATGCCCACAACAGGGATGTCGAAGCCTGCAGCATCGATAACCTCCAGCGCGGCGGAGACGTGTCCCTTTCCGCCATCCATGAATATGATGTCCGGAAGGACTTCAAAGGCTTCATCTCCCAGAAACACCCTGTTGAATCTTCTTGAAAGGACTTCTCTCATGGCACCGTAATCGTCCTGACCATCTATAGTCCTGACCTTGAATTTCCTGTAACTCTTCTTATCGGCTTTGAGACCTTCGAACACCACCATGGCACCTACCGTGTCGACTCCGTTGGTATTGGATATGTCGTATGCTTCAGCACGAAACTCTCTGCCATCATACTCGCCTGCAGCTTTCCCCATGTGGCTGAGGATGTCAAAGACTTCTGAGCCTAGGGTGAGGTCGCGCTCTCTGGCAGCAGCAGCTTTCTCATCTATGGTCTTCACCATTTCGATAACATCCCTTGCGGCCATGTCCACCAGAGCTTTCTTCTCACCCCTTGCAGGACTGAGCAGCTTCACATTGTGACCGGCCAGCTCTGTAAGATAAGCCTCGAGGATTTCTCTATCTTCCGGCAGTTCCCTTACCAGGATCTCTTTTGGCAAATTGGGCAATCTGCTGTAATGCTGGTTTATGAAAGCTGACACCAGCTCTTTTCTGTCAGTTTCATGATCCGCATCCATCTCGTATGATTCTCTGCCCACCAGCTTTCCTTCCCTGACGAAGAATATGACCATATGGACTTCGTCATGGCCTTTGGCAGGGATAACGATATCTGCGTCTTTGCTCTGATGGAGAACTACTCGCTGAGTTGCTGACAATGATTTCGCTGCTTCTATATAGTCGCGATACACTGCAGCCTGTTCGAAGTCCAGTTTCTCCGAAGCTTCCAGCATCCGTTCTTCCAGTCCGGAAATCATCTTCTTGTTTTTGCCGTTGAGGAACTCCCTTGCTCCTTCCACGGCTTCCATGTATTCTTTTTTATCTGCTGTACCGCTGCAGATGCCGCGGCACCGGTTTATATGATAGTTGAGACAAGGTCTGAACCCCGACGGGAATGCCACAGCTGAGCATCTCTTGAGTGCAAAGCTCTCGTTGAGAAGGTCAACGATCTTGTTCACCGCACCGGCATCGCTGTATGGACCGAAATACTTACCGCCGTCTTTTTTGACTATCCTCGTTTTGATGACCCGCGGGTACTCTTCATTGGTTATCTTGATATACGGGTAAGTTTTATCATCCCTCAAAAGGACATTGTATTTTGGCCTGTACTTCTTGATCAGATTGCATTCTAAAATCAGGGCCTCCATCTCACTTCCCGTAGTGATGTATTCAAATTCAGCTATCTGATCGACCATGCTCCTCACCTTTGGGGGCATGTTCTTCTTGGACTGAAAGTACTGGCGGACCCTGTTTTTCAGCGATACGGCTTTTCCCACGTAGATCACGTTTCCAAGCTTGTCCTTATGAAGATATACTCCCGGTTTGTCTGGGAGTATTTTTAAACTTTCATGTATATCAGTCAAATGGATTCTTCTCCTTTTCCCATTCTTTTCTTCTGGCACTTCTGTTTATACGCGCCCGTTTTTGGCGCTTTTTTCTATATTGCTCTTTTTTATAAAATCTTTTGATGATCAACAGAACAACAATTATTATAATAAGACCGATCAAAAATCCGGGTATGTCTTCATCGGCGATGCCCACATAAGAAAGCACTCCGCCTTTTTCCACATCTTCCATGGCTTGCAGTTCGGCAGAAGCAACAGCCTCGCCATCTTTATACACTATGATCCTGCCAATTTCAGTACCTTTTTTGATTGGAGCTGCAAGCTTCTTGGGCACATCTATTTCTGTTGTTATTCCTTTGCCGTCATAATCCACATTAAGAGTTATATCCAGGTCCTTAGATACGCCTACATTGACCTCGCTTTTTTCTCCATGTTTTACGGGTATCTCTGCCGCTATCTCGGCAGATGACAGCACAGGATATGTATAATATTTTGAAAAGCCATAATCCCAAAGGGCTATAACATCTTCAAATCTTGTTTCATACGTACTCGAATTGAGAACAACAGCAATGAGGTCGGTATCGTCTTTCTGAGCCCATCCGCAAAAACAGCTGCCTGCAGTACTTGTATATCCCGTCTTTACCCCTATGGTACCTTCATATCTATAGAATCCCTTTTCCATGATTTCCTTTGCGATGTCCAGATCACTTTCTCCATCAGACAAGCATCTGTTGATGTTCAGCAGGTTTCTTGCCTTGGACATATTGGTTTTAGGGATCTTATATTCGACCGTTCCAACGATTTGTCTAAAAGTCTCATTCTTCATAGCCTCTTTCGCCATGAGGGTGATATCGTAGGCTGTGGTCCTGTGTTCCGGCTGCAAAGGTACGTTCATGCCGTTGGGATTGGTGAAGTTGGTATCCTTGGCACCGCATCTTTCTGCACGTTCATTCATCATATCGCAGAAATTATCTATGGTGCCGCCTGCTGCGATGGCAAGAACTTCCGCTGCATCGTTTGCAGAGGAAAGCATCAGCGCATACAAAAGCTGCTCGACCGTGAACACTTCGCCTTTCTTGATATCTATTCCAATGCTGCCGTTGGCATCATCGAATGAAACCGCTGCCGTCACTTCATCATCTAGCTCCATGGTCTCCAGGACGACCAGACATGTCATGATCTTTGTGATGCTTGCAGGGTCTCTTTTCTCATATGCATTTTTTTCATACAGGATATCTCCGCTTCCTGCGTCGACCAGAATAGCAGATGTCCCTTCTATGGCCGGAGCATCGTTCCAGTGGATATAAGCCGACGGCTTCAGCTCTGTATCCTTTGAATCATCAGCAAAAGACGGCGTTACCCCTGTAAGGAACAACGCCGCTGCTAAAACTACTGTCGTTAACTTTATTGATATTTTTCTACTTCTCGAAGAAATAGTCTGCCAGTTGGAAACCACTGTCGAAATACATTCCTTTCTCTCCCGCTTTTTCGCAGAATGATTTTGCTTCATCGTAAGGCTGTTCATTGGTACTGTCGTAGATCACAAACGGAACAGGTGTTGCTGAGTGGGTTCTTATGGCAAGCGGTGTTCTGTGATCGGGAACGATGAGCACCTTATGATCTTCGCCGTCTTCTTTGAGTGCATCCAAAATAGGTTTGAGGACCTTTTGGTCTATGCTCTTCATGCACTCGATCTTACCGTCTCTGTCTCCCTGATGTGAACATTCGTCCGGCCCTTCAAGATGCATGTACACGAAGTCTTTGCCGTCTCTGAATTCTCTGATGGCAGCCTGAGCTTTACCGTCAAAGTTTGTATGGAGCGTCCCTGTAGCGCCTTCGACATCAACTGAGTCAAGGCCTGCACAGATTGCGATCCCCTTGATCAGGTCAACGGCTGAGATGGCAGTTCCTGTGATCCCGTACTTATCATAGAAGGATGAGAGGCTAGGTTTCCTTCCCTGTCCCCAGATCCAGATGGTATTGGCCGGGTTAAGACCTTTTTCGATCCTAGCTTTGTTTACAGGATGATCTTTAAGGATATCATAGCTCTTTTTCATCATTTCAGTGATGAATCCAACACCTTCTCCCTTTGGAAGATGATCTCCAACTTTCTGATCAAGCACATCGTGAGGCGGTGTCAGGTCATACTCCGTCGATCCGTTATGGACGATCATGCAATGTCTGTAGCTTACGCCTGTATAGAACTTGATCATATCAGTGCCGAGAGCTTCATCAACAGCCTTAATAAGCCGGTCTGCTTCTTCTGTGGTGATATCTCCGGAACTGTGGTCCTTTATTATGAGATCTTCATATTCGCCTTCGCCGGCCAAGGTGATGATATTTGTTCTGAATGCCACGTCAGTATCTGACATATCGATGCCTATACTTGCTGCTTCCAGCGGCGATCTTCCTGTCAGATATATTGCCGGGTCGTATCCCATTACCGAAAGATTCGCAGCATCACTTCCCGGTGCCACTCCCGGCGGGATAGTCTTTACCATTCCCACTGTTCCCTTGTGAGCCAGTTCATTTATTGTCTGCATGTCTGCCACTTCAAGCGGCGTTTTGTTTCCCAGCGCTTCGATGATTTCATCGCCGGCACCATCGGGAACTAAGATGAGATATTTCATTATTTATTTTCCTCCTCGAACTTCTTCATGAATTCGATAAGCGCATCAATGCCTTCCATCGGCATAGCATTGTAGATACTTGCTCTCATACCGCCTATGGTTCTGTGGCCATTGAGGTTATGCATGTTGTTAGCTTTAGCTTCTGCTACGAACTTCTTGTCAAGATCAACATCTCCTGTAACGAAGACAACGTTCATCAGCGATCTGTCTTTTTCCTTTACGGGACACTTATAAAGCTCGCTGCTGTCGATGTAGTCATAAAGTTTTTTGGCCTTTTTTACGTTCAGTTCATGCATGGCAGGTATACCGCCGATATTTTTGATGTGCTTGAACACTTCACCTGCGATATAGATACCAAAGCAGTTCGGTGTATTATATGTGGATCCATTGTCTGCATGCACCTTGTAGTCAAGGTATGTAGGCACTGTTTCCTTTGCAAATCCGATAAGGTCTTCTCTCATGATGGCGATAGCAATTCCTGCCGGAGCGATGTTCTTCTGTACGCCTGCATATATCAGACCAAACTTGCTCACATCGATCTCCTCTGACAGGATGCATGATGACATGTCTGCCACCAGAGGGATATCTCCTGTATCAGGTATATACGGATAGTGTGTTCCGTATATGGTATTGTTGAATGTGATGTGCACGTAGTCGGCATCGTGTCTGAAGTCTTCCTTCTTCACTTCAGGAATGTATGTGAATGTGTCCTCTTCTGATGAGGCTACGATTCTGATGTCACCGAATTTCTGTGCTTCCTTCGCAGCCTTCTTAGCCCATGCGCCTGATACTATATAATCAGCCTTACCGGACTTTCTCAAAAGATTCAGCGGTACCATTGCAAACTGCACTGTGCCTCCGCCCTGAATGAACATTACCTTATAGTTGTCAGGAATGTTCAGGATGTCTCTGAGATTTTTCTCAGCATCCTCTAAAATAGCTTTGAATTCAGCGGATCTGTGACTCATTTCCATTACTGATACTCCACAGCCCTGATAATTTGCCAGATTAGCTGCAGCGTCTTCAATAACGTTCAGCGGCAGCATAGATGGGCCGGCCGAAAAATTAAATGCTCTTACGTTACTCAATTTTTGTCACCTCCACTTTTTATTATATTATTCTCCCCTTGAGTAAATCTTTAACATTTATTATATCACTTTACCTAGACACCGTAAAGTGGTATAATATCTAACAATTCAAAACATTTAAAGAGGTGAGTATATGTATAAGATCGGAACTTTAAACAAGATTTCGCCTGTTGGGCTGGGCCGCCTTACTGATGGTTATACCATCGTTGAAGACGTACAGGAAGCCAATGGCATCATCCTCAGAAGCTATGATATGCACGAAATGGAGCTTTCCGAGAACCTTCTGGCTGTAGGAAGAGCCGGTGCCGGAGTCAACAACATACCTCTGGACAAATGTGCTGACCATGGCATCGTAGTTTTCAACTCTCCGGGTGCCAACGCCAACGCAGTTAAAGAACTGTGCCTGGCCGGAATGATCATGGCAGCAAGAAATATCCCGGCAGGGTTGGCATGGGCAAAGACCCTTGTTGGCAGTGAAGGTGTAGGAAAACAGATAGAAAAAGGCAAAGGTCAGTTCGCAGGAACAGAGATCATGGGTAAAACCCTGGGGGTTATCGGCCTTGGAGCCATCGGTCGTCTCGTAGCAAACGCTTGCGTAGGTCTGGGCATGAACGTTATCGGGTACGATGCATTCCTGACAGATGCTGCAAAGGCTGACCTGGATCCATCAGTTACCATCGCAGATGACCTTGCTGAAATGTATCCTCAGTGCGATTACATCTCCATCCACGTTCCTGCAAACGATGCAACTAAGGGAATGATGAATGCCGTTGCTTTCGCACAGATGAAAGACGGCGTAAAATTCATGAACTTCTCAAGAGACAAACTGATGAATGACGACGATCTGCTGGCAGCTCTTGAAAGCGGCAAAATCGGTACATATGTGACAGACTTTGCTGACGATGCAGTTCTCAACGCAGACAGACCTGACATCATCGTACTGCCGCACCTGGGTGCATCTTCTGCAGAAGCAGAAGACAACTGCGCCGTAATGGCAGTAAACGAAGTTATGGATTATCTTGAAAACGGAAACATAGTAAATTCAGTAAATATGCCTGCAGTAAGCCTTGGTGCTAAGGCAGGTCCTAGAGTCAGCGTTATCGCTAAGGCTGATGCTGCCGCTGCAGTTCTGGCCAAAGTTGCTGAACTGGGTGCAGCCAACGTTGCTTCCGCAACTCGCGGCGACTACGCTTATATCCTGGCAGACGTAGCAGCTGACGAAGCAGCAGTTGCCGTTGACGGCGTGATCAGAGTAAGGGTGCTTTAAGCCCGATCAACTGCAAGCCTACTTATAAAACCAACGGGCCCGTCGCATTAGGTCAAAACTCTTGCACCGGGCCTTTTGTGTACAAAAGTAATTCAAATATTCGTTTGTACACGTTTTTCAATCACAAAACACCCGCTCAAGTTATAAAAGGTGTACTATATATACAATCCTCTACAATTGTACACGTTTCATCATACAAACATGGTCGTTTTCAAAAAAAGAAGTGTACAATATCATGTTCGGCATATGATTGTACACGTTTCTATTCCTACATGTCATTTTTCTTCGATAACACTCTACCATACATTCTCACGATGTTTCCTACCAGCAGCGCCGCGATGACGGTTCCTTCTCTTATGCCGTTAAGTCCGCCTACGAAGATCAGACAGAGCGCGAAAGCTGTTGCTGTCATGGTTATATCGGAGATAGTCCTGATTTTCCCAAACTCTTTCCTCACTGCGCCAGCCACCGCTCTTATGAATGCATCTCCCGGCAAAAGTATCACGTCAGCCCTCACCTGGATAAATACACCCAATGCCACCACGAAGCATCCGATAAGCACCAATACGATCTGCATTAAATATGTGCCGGGCTCCATAACTTTCAAGCACCACAGCCAGAAGTCTATCACGTAGCCAAAGGGTATAGTCACTGCTATCTGCAGCACAAGTTCCAGCGGTTTCGCTTCTCTTCGCTGGACAGCCAATTGCATAACCACCAGCATCACGTTGAATATGATGGTCCATTCTCCCATGGAAAGCCCGGGCATTATGAGCCATAAACTATATGGGATAGAGGATATGGGCGATGGCCCCAGCGCCGACTTGGTAGCAAAAGCTATGCCAAGAGCAACTATAACCAGCCCCACAGCAAATATAAAATATCTTTTTGTCAATTCCTTCTTCGTCATTTTCTTTCTCTATCGTCGCTGTTATATTTCAAGATCTTTTAGCGTCATTTCATTTGATGTCATAAATTAGATTTCCTTCTATGTCAATATCTGTCCAGCGGCTTTGGCGGGTTCCTCTTGCTGAAAGGATCGCTGGTATCATCCCACACCTTGTTGAACAACACTCCCAGGCACAATACCCATGCCAGGAAGTAGAACCAGAACATGATCGCAACTACCGATGACAGTGCTCCGTAAAGCACGTCGTAGTTGGCAAGTGAGCTTGTATATCTGGAGTAAACGTATGTCACCAGCAACAATCCCACAGATGCGAATATACTGCCCGGGATCACCTTCTTATATCTCACCTTTTCCGTAGGGAGAATGTAATAATTGTAGCTTATCATAAGGAAATACAGACCGAACCCCAGCACCCATCTGAGCCACAGCCATGTATTGTCGACCGCTAACGCCGTATCAAGTCCAAGGGCCGCCACTATGGCTGTCAGTATCAGTTTTCCGTATGCCAGTATCACCAGTGACAGCACGATGGTTATAATGGTGATCCCCATAGTCCTTACGGCTCTGAATCTTTCGCTGAAATATCCTTTGCCGGTGGTCTTGCCGTCGGTCATAGTGTAATTGATTATTCTCATGATAGAGAAAGATGCTCTTGACGCCGCCCAAAGCGCAACGATAACAAAGAAGATGTTACCGAAGCCCACCGACGAGAACTCAAACAAGCCCATCAGTATACCGGACATCTGTTTGCCGGTATATTCTTCTATGAGGGCCAGCGCACTTTCCAGCGACACGCCGAAAAGACCCAGGATCTGCGTGATAAGTACTATGATGGGAACGATGGACAGCACGAGGTAAAAAGATATCTGTGCTGCGAATCCCTGATAGTACGGATCCTGCAACTGTTTGAACCCCAATATGAACATTTTCGTCAGTCTGCTTTTGATCTTTGACATATTACAGTACGCTTTCTTTTTTCATGAGTTTTTCTCTCAACTTGACGAGAGCGTTAGCTCTATGGCTTATTTTGTTCTTGATTTCAGGGTCTATTTCTCCAAATGTCTTATCATATCCCACAGGAACGAAAAGCGGGTCGTATCCGAATCCGTTAGGTCCCTGTTCTTCAAGAACTATATGACCCTCCACTTCGCCTCTTGCCACGATAGTCTCTCCGTCCGGGAACACCATAGTGATCACGGATACGAATCTGCCGGTCCTCTTCTCATACGGAACATCTTTAATAAGTTCCACCAGCTTTATGTTGTTGGCTTCATCGTCTCCATCCACCCCTGCAAACCTTGCTGAATATACTCCCGGTGCTCCATCGAGGCAGTCCACTTCAAGACCGGAATCGTCTGCGATGGTTATTTTACCGCAAAGCTTCATTATCTCATACGCTTTCTTGTATGAGTTTTCTTCAAAAGTCTCGCCGTCTTCCACCACTTCAACTTTCGGTATGCCTGCTTCATCTCTTGCTATGATGGACATGCCGAATTCTTTGGTAATGGCTTCTATTTCTCTTATCTTATGTTTATTCTGGGTAGCCGCTACGATTATTTTGCTCATGTTTTCTCCTATATAATGCATTTAATATGTGTTCAAATCTCTTGAACGCCTTTTGCCTATACACAGCAATTATACCATAAGCAGACTGGACTTTCCACGGCTTATGGTGTAAAATGTTCCGCGGAGGTATTGATATGAACGCAGTAATTTTCGATGGTTACACCATAAACCCCGGAGACCTTTCCTGGGATAAGATCGACAGACTCTGCGGCAGGCTCTCAGTCTTTGATGCTACGCCTATGGACAAGGCACTTTTCAGACTGGGTGACAGCGAGATCCTGTTCACCAGTAAATGTCTCATAACTCGCGAGTTTATGGAACAAGCACCCAATTTAAAATATATAGGCTGTACTGCTACCGGCTACAACAATATCGACGTTCGTGCCGCTGCTGATCTGGGCATCGCAGTTACCAATGTTCCAGCATACTCAACAGATGCAGTCGCTCAGCACACCATTTCACTGATACTGGAACTGGCCAACAACGTGGGGCTCCACAACCAGTCGGTCCAGCAGGGCCAGTGGCACGAAAGCAAGTATTTCTGCTATTGGAAAAAGCCTATAACTCTCCTTGCCGGAAAGTCTCTGGGCATCATCGGCTACGGAGCCATAGGCAAAAGAGTCGCGGAGATCGCAAGGGCTCTCGGCATGACGGTCAACATATATCGCGAGGATCCTGCAGGCACCATGAAGTCCGACTTCGTTTCCCTCCACTGTCCCCTGACACCGGAGAACGAAAAAATGGTAAACACTCAGTTCCTTGTAAACATGAAGCCGGGCGCTTTCCTCATCAATACGGCCAGAGGCCAGCTGGTGGACGAAAGAGCTCTGGCAGATGCTCTTAAAGCCGGATTTATAAAGGGCGCAGCTTTAGATGTACTGGCTCAGGAGCCGCCGTCAAAGGATTGTCCTCTCATCGGCCTTGACAACTGCATCATTACGCCACACATGGCGTGGGCTCCTAAAGAAATGCGTCAGGCTGTCATAGATGTTTTGGCAGAAAACCTTCAGGGCTGGTTTGAAGGCCGAAGGATAAATAGAGTAGATCTTTAATATTATTAATGGAGGAATTTTCAAAATGAAACACAGAATCTTAGCACTGCTTCCATTCTTTGTATTCCTGGTGTTCTTCGCAGGTGCCGGAATAATCAGCGGCGATTTCTATGCTATGCCTGCATACGTGGCATTCATCATCGCACTGTTCATCGCTTTCCTGCAGAACCGCAAGGTTTCATTTGATGAGAAGCTGAAAATCGTAGCAAGAGGTACAGGAGATGTAAACATCATCACCATGGTACTGATCTTCCTGGTAGCCGGTGCATTCACAGGCGTTGTATCTGCTGCAGGCGGCGTTGAAAGTACAGTTAACATGGGACTTTCTGTACTGCCTCCTCACATGATGGTAGTTGGACTGTTCGTTATCGGATGCTTCATCTCACTGTCAATGGGTACATCAGTTGGTACTGTAACTGCTCTGGCTCCTATCGCTCTTGGCGTTGCTACACAGACAGGTATCCCTGCTGCACTTTGCGCAGGCGCTGTAGTAGGCGGAGCTATGTTCGGGGATAACCTTTCCATCATTTCCGACACTACTATCGCTGCAGTAAGAACTCAGGGCTGCGAAATGAGAGATAAGTTCAAGCAGAACTTCCTGATCGTACTGCCTGCTGCCATCATAACTATCATCCTGTTCTTCTTCACAAGCAAAGGCTTCGAGGCTGCTGCAGAAGTTGGTGCATGGAGCTTCGTAGAAGTTGTTCCTTACCTGGTAGTTCTGGTTGGCGCACTGGTTGGTCTCAACGTATTCCTGGTACTGTTCATCGGTATCATCCTGTCAATGATCGTTGGTATTTCAGGCGGAGCATTCACATTCATGGAAAGCTTCACTATCATCGGTCAGGGCATGACAAGCATGTTCGAGATTTCCATCATCTCAATCATCGTAGCATGTATGGTATCCCTCATCAGAGAAAACGGCGGTATCGCACTGATCATCGAAACTATCGAAAAGACTGTCAAGGGCAAGCGTGGTGCAGAACTGGGTATCGGTATCCTGGTACTGCTGGTTGACCTTTGTACAGCCAACAACACAGTTGCCATCGTTATGGCAGGTCCTGTTGCCAGAGATATCGCTGACAAGTTCGGTGTTGATCGCAAGAGATCCGCATCGATCCTGGATATCTTTGCATCAGTTGGTCAGGGCATCATCCCTTACGGTGCACAGATGCTGACAGCTGCTGCAATCATAGGAATTTCACCAATCGAAATCATTCCTAATCTGTATTATCCGTTCCTGATGCTGGTATTCGTTCTGCTGTTCATCTTCTTCAGACCGCAGAAGGATAATAAATAAAATAACTTGGAGCTTCTTTGATGCAAAGGAGCTCCTTTTTTAAGATTCTCTCATTTCAAGTTCAGCTCACTATATAATGGGAGTTTAATTCTGTTTTTTCCCCAGTATTTTCCGATAATTGAGCCGTTTTCTCTTGAATCAGAATATATGCCCTGTTTATGGGAAGAAACTGTGAAATACTCCCATAACCAGAGCGTTTAATTTCATTACAGGGAAAACACACTGAACGTACCCTTCAACTGACTAGATTCTCCACTAGATACTCCCACCAATCGACCTATTATAAATAATATCAGAGAATCCATTACACCAAATCAAGTTCATTCCCCTCGCCGCCCGCGAGGGCGGTTTTTGTTGCCTTTCGCCGTGGGCGAAAGGCAACAAAAAAGAAGCTGTGCACTTCGCACCCAGCTTCTTCATCTTCACATGTATACTCCCGCTATTTTCTTGTTTGTTTATAATGGTGTAACGTTGATCGCTCTCATCTTTTCAGCGTTTTTAGGGTCCGGTTCTGTTTCAAAAGTGACCTTCTGTCCTTCAGCGAGAGTCTTAAACCCATCAATATTTATAGCCGAGAAGTGTACAAATACATCTTCACCAAGTTCGTCGTCACAGATAAAACCAAAGCCTTTGTCAGGATTAAACCACTTTACAGTACCGTTCTTCATTCTTAACTACCTCCATACTACTAACTGTAAATCAATGTCATTGCCATATCTCAGCAAAAAAAATTCACATGTCTCTGCTTCTCACCTGCTTTAAACGGGCTCAACAAAACATGTGAAGTCTTTTCTTATCTTAGATACAATGTGATTCTAACACGGCTTTTTCAGAAAGTAAAGATAATTTTCCCCACTCAAATACGTTACTATTTTAACGAGGCGAACCTTCATGGTCCGCCTCGCATTCAACGTTCGTATTCTTCCTTAAGTTCCCGGAAAACACCCTTTAGGTGCTTACCATATATTGAACCGGCCAGCTTACATCATTCCCGGCATTCCGCCGCCCATGCCGCCCATAGGAGGCATCATAGGTTCATCGGATGGCGCATCTGTGATTCCTGCTTCTGTTGTCAGCAGCATAGCTGATGCTGATGAAGCATTCTGCAGTGCTGATCTTGTAACCTTAGCAGGGTCAACGATACCTGCTTCGATCATGTTAACGTATTCTTCTGTAGCTGCATTGAAGCCGGTTCCTTCTTCACTGCCCTTGACCTGAGCCACTACTACGCTTCCTTCGTAGCCTGCGTTTTCTGCGATCTGTCTTACAGGTTCTTCAAGAGCTCTTACGATGATAGTTCCGCCGGTCTTAGCATCACCTTCAAGACCTTCCACGTATGCAGCAACTGCAGGGATAGCATTGACCAGAGCAACGCCGCCGCCTGATACGATACCTTCCTGAACAGCAGCCTTAGTTGCGTTCAGTGCGTCTTCGATTCTCAGCTTTCTTTCCTTCAGTTCAGTTTCGGTTGCAGCTCCAACTTTAACGACTGCCACTCCGCCGGCCAGCTTAGCCAGTCTTTCCATAGTCTTTTCTCTATCGAATTCTGAAGTAGTGTTTTCGATCTGAGTTCTGATCTGAGCGATTCGTGCTTCGATATCTTCTGCAGCTCCGCCGCCGTTAACGATAACTGTATTTTCTCTGTCTACCTTGATAGTGGCAGCAGTACCCAGCATATCAGCAGTAGCTTCTCTCAGCTCATATCCCAGTTCTTCTGAGATAACTGTACCGCCGGTCAGGATAGCGATGTCTTCCAGCATAGCTTTTCTTCTGTCACCGAATCCGGGAGCCTTAACAGCAACACATTCAAATGTTCCCTTCAGCTTGTTAACGATGATTGTGGCCAGAGCTTCGCCTTCCAGGTCGTCACATACGATCAGCAGCTTTCTTCCTGCCTGAACTACCTGTTCGAGGATAGGAAGGATTTCCTGGATATTAGTGATCTTCTTATCTGTGATCAGAACGAATGGATTTTCGAGAACTGCTTCCATCTTTTCTGTATCGGTTACCATGTAAGGTGAGAAATATCCTCTGTCGAACTGCATACCTTCAACCACGTCGAGAGTAGTTCCCATGGTCTTGGATTCTTCAACTGTGATGACGCCGTCCTTGCCCACCTTTTCCATAGCTTCAGCGATCAGCTCACCGATCTTTTCGTCAGCAGCTGATACAGCAGCAACCTGGGCGATCGCTTCCTTGCTGTCAACTTCCTGTGAAAGTCTCTTGATTTCTTCAACAGCCACATCTACAGCACCCTGGATACCTCTCTTGAGTACCATTGGGTTGGCTCCTGCAGCAACGTTTTTGAAACCTTCTTTGATGATGATCTGAGCCAGCAGAGTTGCAGTTGTAGTACCGTCACCTGCCACGTCGTTTGTCTTGGAAGCAACTTCCTTAACAACCTGTGCGCCCATGTTTTCAACAGCGTCTTCCAGTTCGATCTCTCTGGCGATGGTAACACCGTCGTTGGTGA
>CAYTVH010000031.1:0-20780 GCA_964441805.1 uncultured Oscillospiraceae bacterium
TGTACGACTGGTGCATATCCAGCGGCAACTATTCACTTTGTCAGAACGCCCAGACCATAATGCCGATGTTTTTAGAGGGGCTTTGCAAGTAAAAGCCCCTTTCGTGTACAAAACCAACTCAATTTCTTAATTGTACACGTATTTAGAACGCAAAACGTTCTTTAGCTTTATAAAAGATGTACACCTTTTACCATATAACGGAAATAATGAAAACCCCGAACGGTCTGTTCGGGGTTTGCCATAAGGAAGTGATCTTTGTTTTTTTGTATCGTGTCGTTTAATATGTCTTGGTTAGCTTTGACTAACCATAGTTTACTATATGAGTATAATTGTGTCAACCCCTTTTTCTATTTAATATAAAAATTTTTTGTTGTATAATAATTTCGGAGGTGAAAATATGCTGGACAATTCAAGACTTTTAGAAGATTCATGGCTGAGATGGTCAGCCGACACTATAGATGAAGCGGAAGTTTGCATCATGGGTATCCCTTTCGACAACGCGGTGAGCAACCACAAAGGCGCCGCTGCAGCACCGGACACCTTGAGGAACCTTTCCATAGAACTCTCAGACCTGACAGAGGACTTCATCCCCATAAAAGAAAATGTTCTCTATGACATCGGCGACATCCCCGTAACTCTCAACTGGGAAGAATACTTCGCCACGATTCAGGAAGAAGCCCTGAGGCTGATGCAAAGGGGCAAGTTCTGCCTTTTCCTGGGCGGAGACCACTCCGTTACCATTCCTCTTCACAAGGCCTTCGGCCAATACAACAAGGATAAGAAGATCGGCGTCATCCATTTTGATGCCCACTTCGACCTTTGCAAAGAGTACGACGGACACAAGTGGTCCCACGCATGCACCGAAGCCAGAACTTTGGAAGATGTGATCTCAGGAGAAGACCTTTTCTTCGTCGGAGTAAGGGTCGCCGAGCTTCAGGAGATGGACGTCCTGAAGGAAAACCCGGGAATACAGAACATCAAACCGGCCGAGCTGGACAAGATGGGTACTGAGGCAGCTTTTGAAAAGATCCGCGAGACGTTCAAGGACTATGACGCCCTTTACCTTACTCTCGATATAGACGTGCTTGACCCTGCCTATGCACCGGGAACAGGCACCACCGTATCGGGCGGCATAAGCTCAAGACAGCTGATCGATCTTGTCAGGATGATACTTGATGATCTGCCTGTCAGAGCCATGGATATAGTAGAAGTTGCGCCTCCTCTAGATATCAACGATATCACTTCATGGGCTGCCCTTCGCATCATCCATCAGGTTTTCACACGTTTTAGCAAGTAATCAGGGCGACGCTGAAATTTCGCTCTGCGACAACATTAAAAATTATGGAACTTTTTATTGCATTCATGTTATTTATGGCGACCGTGATAGGCGCCCTCATATTTGATTACACGCTGGTGATCGCCATGCTGGTGGGACTCATCGCTTTTGGTGTGGTTGGCCTTCGCATGGGCAGTTCCTTCAAAGAACTGTGCCGAATGGGCATCGACGGCAACCGGGATTCGATGATCGTCATATACGTGATGCTCATCATCGGTTTTCTCACTGCTTCATGGCGAGTTTCGGGAACCGTCACCATCTTCGTTTACTACGGCATGAAGATCATCACTCCGCCGCTGTTTCTTATCATCGCGTTTCTTCTGGCATGCCTGCTCAGCTACGCCCTTGGGACATCTTTTGGTGTGGCAGGAACGGTGGGAGTCATCTTCATGACACTGGCGAGAAGCGGAGGCGTAGACCCGATACTTACTGCAGGAGTTTTGATGAGCGGCATATATTTTGGCGATCGCGGTTCTCCTGTTTCCTCCAGCGCCAATATGGTTGCGGCCGTTACCGGAACCAAGATACTGGACAATGTCAAGGTGATGATGCACACCGCCGTCATCCCTTTAGCACTTACGACCATAATATACATCGTGATTTCCATCATGAATCCGATCACCCATGTGGACTCTGAACTTCTGCAGACTTTCGAATCGGAATTCACCCTTTCCTTATGGGCTTTCGTGCCGGCAATACTGATGCTGGTGCTGCCTCTTATGAAAGTAAGCGTGTTGGTTTCCATGGCCTGCAGCATCGTGATTGCCGTTCTCGTGGCATGGCTGGTCCAAGGAGTTCCTATCCTCGAAGTCTTGAAGATGTGCATCTTTGGTTATGAATCTTCAGGGGACGGGCTGGGTACACTGCTCAACGGCGGCGGTATGGTATCCATGCTGGAGATAGTTGTGATCCTTTTGATCTCATGCTGCTATTCCGGCATTTTCAACGGCACCGGTATGCTGGATAAACTCCAGGAAAAACTGGCAAATGCCTGCACCAGATTCGGCAGGTTCACCATGATGATCCTGATCAGCATCGGCTCTGCCGCATGTTTCTGCAACCAAACCATTGCAACTCTGATGTGCAGCGACCTTTTGAAAAAGCCTTATCTCGATGAAGGGGGCACAAGGCAGGAACTTGCCATAGACATGGAAAACTCAGTAATACTCATAGGCTGCATGATCCCTTGGAGCATAGGCTGCTCTGTACCGCTGGGGTTCTTTGATGTGGGTCCTTCAGCAGTGCTGTACGCATTTTATATGTGGCTTGTGCCTATATGTTACTGGTTCACCAAGAAAAGATGGTATAAGGAAAAGAAATAATTCGTATCTATAATCATCTGCACTTATGTGTTTAAGGAGAGAGACTATGAAGCCTCAGGAACTTTTTGAAATACTGGCTGTGGCAGAAAAGCTGAAATGCACTACCCGCCACTGTGCTACTTCAAACGGAAGACAGGAAAGTGTCGCAGAGCATTCCTGGCGGATCGCCCTCATGGCGCTGCTCCTTGAGGATGAATTCCCGGAAGCTGACATCAACAAGGTGATCCGCATGTGTCTTATCCACGACCTGGGCGAAGCCTTTACCGGGGACATCCCTTGCTTTGAAAAAGACGCTTCCGAAGAAAAGGCCGAAGAAAAGTTGTACATGGACTGGGTAGAAAGCCTGCCGGCTCCTGTCCGCAAAACATTCAAAGATTTGCTCGACGAGATGGGCGCTTTGGAAACCGAAGAAGCTAAGATATATAAGGCCCTCGATAAGATCGAAGCCGTTATCCAGCACAATGAATCGGACATTTCCACATGGCTGCCGCTGGAATATGACCTCCAGCAAAACTACGGCTGGGACAATATGAAATTCTCACCTTACATGTGGGAGCTGAGAGAAAAGGTCAACGAGTGGACTCTCGAGAAGATCAAGTCCGGGAAATGATTGGCTAAATTTACAGATCTTATGTAAAAAGCCAATTTCACCTGTTTCAACAGCCGAAAAAGTGCCATTTTGAGGCTATTTTTATCATCCAAAAGCCTGCTCGTTGTCATTTTTTTATATATTTAAAATTAAGCCAACAAAACAGTAATTTTTGTTGGCTTTTTTAATGAAACCAAACGAAAAAGCCAACGACCCTCATCCAAACAGGTCAAAACAGTGCTTATATCACCTGTTTTAACCGAAAATTTAAAGAGTCGTTGGCTAAAAATCAATTTAATTCAAATTTTGACAACGTGTATCAGCCGATGCCTCCCAGGATAGCCCCTGCGATAAGCGCTACCAGAGCCAGCGGTACATAAACGTATCTTCCCATGGCCATGAACCATCCGCCGATAGGCTTGGATGCACCTGAGTTGACTTCTTCCTCA
Organism: uncultured Oscillospiraceae bacterium; assembly: GCA_964441805.1. GTDB lineage: Bacteria > Bacillota > Clostridia > Peptostreptococcales > Anaerovoracaceae > Lentihominibacter. The sequence goes on from CAYTVH010000031.1 coordinate 3,697, forward strand.
GCCTTGTCCTTACCGAGAACGTAGAAGAACATGATACCTGCCAGCATGGCGCCGAGAGGACATACGTAGATGGATACAGCATCCATCCATCCTGATACGATGGCCTGGATCATCAGTGCCACTACGCATCCGATAACTGCGATGGTCAGTACTGCCGGAAGTCTCTTGAAGTTCAGCTTTTCCTGAAGTGCTGCTACAGGAACTTCGTACAGGTTGATCAGTGATGTGATTCCGGCAAACAGAACACATACATAGAATATGATTCCTACGATAGTTCCGCCCGGCATACCGTTGAATACGTTTACAAGGTAGATGAACATAAGTCCGGGACCGCCTGAGTCAAGTGCCGCACCTCCCACTGCCATGGCAGGGATGATAACCAGTGCTGCCAGCATTGATGCCATAGTGTCGAATATAGCGATGTTTCTTGCAGACTTAACGATGTCTTCACCCTTACCGAGGTATGAACCGTAAATAACCGTTCCGTTACCTGCTACCGACAAGGAGAAGAAAGCCTGTCCGAATGCAAAGATCCAAACTCTAGGATCCTTAAGGCCTTCAGGATTAAGAGTAAAGATATATTTGTATCCTTCTTCTGCGCCCGGCAGTGTGAAAACATATATTCCCAGGCAGATAAACAGAACATAGAGAGCCGGCATCAGAACCTTGTTTACCCTTTCGATACCGCTTGCTATACCGAATACCATGATAAGAACTGTAGCAAGAACCGCTACGATCAGCCATCCGTTGTTGCCCCACGCTGATGCAGTTCCTCCGAACATACCGCCGATGGCGTCCATGTCCTGACCCATTCCTGCCAACTTGCCGCTGAATGCCATGAAGGCATACTTGAAGATCCAGCCAACTACTACTGTGTAGCCGATAGCCAGACACAGCGCACCGATAACAGGAATACCGCCGATCCACTGACCGAACTTTTTACCGCATCTTTCTTCAGTACATTTACCGAAAGCTCCGATAGGGCCTGCCTGTGCACGACGTCCCAGTGCGATTTCTTCGATGATACCTGTTGATGCGATCAGCGCAACGAAAATGAAATACGGGATAAGGTATGTAAGTCCTCCCCATAATGAAACCATGTACGGGAATCTCCAGATGTTACCCATACCTACAGCGGAACCTACGCAAGCCAGCGTAAATCCCCATCTGCTTTTAAAGCCATCACGGCTCTGTTGTAAATCATTCATTTCTTTTACCTCAAAATCAAAAATAATACTTATACTATAATACAACAGCAGCTTTGCGATTTCAATTAGAAGTCTTTCCTAATGGTTGAAATTATGCTTTTTCGCACTATTTTGCTTTGCTGTTTCAGGCCATCAAGGCCCCCAAAAATGTCTTTTTTCATTAAAAATCCGGTATTTTCAGAAATGTAACCGGTTTCGTTAAGGTTTTAACTTGATTCGACTTAAATTTTTTTCGTTTTTCTTGAATTTTTTATCGGAGCATTTGGCCGCCTTCACCATGGCAAACCTTTTAAACCACAAAAAAGTATCACTATTTTGCTGATTTGGGCAAATTTGTCATTTGTATATGGACTATACTCCCTATTTCAGATAGAATATTTTTGTTAAAAACCGAAAAAATATTTTATGTTTTCGTTAAATAATTATCAACACCGGTATGTCACCCATGTCATCGTCAAAGGCATATCAATCACCCCGCAGAAAGGAATTTACAATGGAACACGAAGCAATGAAGGCTGTTATCGACGAGATCATAGCTCGTCACAGCGAAAGCAAACCTATAGTTGCGATTTTGCAGGACATCCAGGAAGAATACAGATACCTTCCCAAGGAAGCCCTCCTCTATCTTGCAGATGCCATCGATGTGAGCATTGCCAAGATCTACAGCGTTGCAACATTTTATGAAAACTTCTCACTGGAGCCAAAGGGCAAGTATGTGATCAAGATCTGTGACGGCACTGCATGTCACGTAAGAAAATCCATCCCTATCCTCAACGCTCTCAGAAGCAAGCTGGGACTTTCGGACAGCAAGAAGACAACTGACGACCAGCTTTTTACTGTAGAAACAGTTTCATGTCTGGGCGCATGCGGTCTGGCACCTGTTATGACAGTCAACGACAAGGTGTACCCTGCAATGACACCTGAATCCGCTACAGCTCTTCTGGACGAACTGAAATAGGGAGGCACAGCAAATGAGAATCAATAACAGAGCAGAACTTATCAGCTGCAGAGAAGAATCTCTGGCGCTGCTCAAGTCACAAACAAAGAAAATCTATGTCTGCGGCGGTACAGGCTGTGTTGCCGGCGGATCAATGGAAATATATGAAGAGCTGAAGAGATTGACTGAAGAAAAGGGTCTCAACTGCCAGATCTCCATCGAAGAAGATGCATGCGGCGGCAGCGAAGGTATCGGCTTCAAAAAGAGCGGATGCCACGGCTTCTGCGAAATGGGGCCTGTTCTCAGGATCGAACCTGCCAAGCTTTTCTATCTGAAGGTCAAGCCTGAAGACTGCGAAGAAATCGTAGCAAAGTCCATCGCAGATGACCAAGTTGTGGACAGGCTTATCTACTCAAGAGATGACATCCAGTACCCTGTACAGGAAGAGATCCCTTTCTACAAGCACCAGACAAGGATCGTCCTCGAAGACTGTGGACAGATCGACGCAGAATCCATAAGAGAATACATAGCATACGGCGGTTACAGCTCTCTGGAAAAGTGCCTTTTCGACATGGAGAAAGACGACATCGTCAAGACCATCAGTGACTCCAACCTTCGCGGAAGAGGCGGCGGCGGCTTCCCTGCGGGAAGAAAGTGGACTCAGGTAAAGGCTCAGAAATCCGACATCAAATACGTTGTCTGCAACGGTGACGAAGGTGACCCGGGGGCATTCATGGATAGATCCATCATGGAAGGCGACCCTCACAAAATGCTGGAGGGCATGATGATCGCAGGATACGCTTCAGGCGCATCCGAAGGATACATCTACGTTCGAGCTGAATACCCGCTGGCTGTAGAAAGACTGGAAAAGGCCATCGCTCAGGCAAGAGAGATCGGGCTTCTCGGAGACAATATCCTGGGAACAGATTTCTGCTTCGATCTTAAGATCGTAAAGGGCGCAGGCGCATTCGTATGCGGAGAAGGCTCCGCCCTGACAACTTCCATCGAGGGTTACAGAGGAATGCCTCGTGTAAAACCTCCTAGAACAGTTGAACAGGGACTTTTCGGCAAGCCGACACTGCTCAACAACGTAGAAACCTTCGCCAACGTTCCTATCATCATCGAAAAGGGCGCCGACTGGTACAAGGGTATCGGTCCTGAAAAGAGTCCGGGAACAAAGGCTTTTGCCCTCACAGGAAACATCGTCAACACAGGTCTCATCGAAGTTCCTATGGGAACTACCCTGAGACAGGTCATATATGATATCGGCGGCGGGATCAGAGGCGGCAAGAAGTTCAAGGCAGTGCAGATCGGCGGGCCTTCCGGCGGATGCCTCACGGAAGAACACCTTGACCTCCCTCTGGATTTCGACAGCCTCAAGAAGGCGGGAGCCATGATCGGTTCCGGCGGTCTGGTGGTAATGGATGAAGACACATGCATGGTAGAAGTTGCTCGTTTCTTCATGAACTTCACCCAGAACGAATCTTGCGGTAAGTGCGTACCGTGCAGAGAAGGCACAAGAAGAATGCTGGACATACTGGAAAAGATCGTTGCAGGAAACGGCGAAATGTCCGACCTGGAAGTTCTGGAGCAGCTGGCTGACACCATCACCGCAACTGCCCTTTGCGGACTGGGCAAGACTGCCGCCAACCCTGTGGTTTCCACCCTCAAGTACTTCAGAGAAGAATATGTGGAACACATCGTTGACAAGAAGTGCAGAACAGGCAACTGTCAGGCACTGAAGACCATCTACATAGAAGCGGAAAGCTGCAAGGGCTGTTCCCTCTGCTCAAGAGTTTGCCCTGTAGATGCCATCTCAGGAAAAATCAAAGAACCGTTCGTAATCGACGCATCCAAGTGTATCAAGTGCGGAGCCTGCATGGAAAAATGCAAGTTCAACGCCATTAAGGAGGCTTAAGCATGAATACAATAAAACAGAGAACTATGACAGTAAACGGCATGCCTGTCCTCATCGAAGGAGAAAAGAACCTTCTCGAACTGATCCGTAAAGCAGGTTTCGATATGCCTACACTTTGCTACCACTCAAAGCTCTCTACTTACGGCGCATGCAGAATGTGCGTAGTAGAAGATAAGAGGGGCGACATCATGGCTTCATGCTCCACTCCTCCAAGGGCAGGAATGGAAATCAAGACCAACACTCCTCGCCTCAGAGAATACAGAAAGATGATCCTGGAACTGATGCTGGCTGACCACAACAGAGACTGCATCACATGCGAGAAGAGAAACAACTGTCAGCTGAAGGAACTTGCTGAAAGATTCGGCATCGACGATGTGAGATTCGAAACGTACAGCTTGGACGGCACCAAGGATCATTCATCCCCTGCCATCATCCGTCACCCTGACAAGTGCATCCTTTGCGGAGACTGCGTCCGTGTATGCGACGAGATCCAGAGAGTAGGTGCCATCGACTTCGTACACAGAGGATCAAGAATGGAAGTAATGCCTGCATTCAATATGCCTCTGGCAGAAACCAAGTGTGTCAACTGCGGACAGTGTGCTGCAGTATGTCCTACAGGAGCCATCACCATCAAGAGCAACATCGCAGAACTTTGGGAAATGCTGGCTGACGACAACACCGTCGTTCAGGCACAGATCGCCCCTGCAGTAAGAGTTGCACTGGGAGATGAATTCAATTTCGAAAAGGGCGAAAACGTTATGGGCAAGATGGTTGCTGCCCTGAGAATGTTGGGATTTGATGATGTGTATGATACATCCACAGCAGCCGACCTGACGGTAATCGAGGAATCCAAGGAATTCATCGAAAGATTCCAGTCAGGCGAAAACCTGCCGCTTTTCACATCATGCTGCCCTGCATGGTTCAGATATGCAGAAAACTATCACCCTGAACTTATGGACAATATTTCAAGCTGTAAGTCACCTATGGAAATGTTCGGCGCCGTTCTGAAGGAAAAAGCCAAGAAAGAAGCCGAAGAAACAAAGAGCAAGAAAAAGACCAAGGTCGTTGCCATCATGCCTTGCACTGCCAAGAAATCAGAAGTTCAGCAGGAACGTTACCACTACGAAGGCGAGCCTGCAGTGGACCTTAGCATCACGACTCAGGAACTGGCAGCTATGATCAGAGAAACAGGTCTCAATTTCGCAGACCTGCAGCCTGAACCTATCGATATGCCGTTTGGTATCGCCAGCGGCGCCGGCATAATCTTCGGCGTAACAGGAGGCGTTACTGAAGCAGTTATCAGACACGTGATCGGACCTGAGGACAGGAACACTCTGGCTGAGATCGCATTCACAGGGGTAAGAGGTCTTGAGGGCGTTAAGGAAGTCAAGCTGCCGTTCGGCGCAGACAAGGAAATCTCCATCGCCATCGTAAGCGGACTGAGAAACGCTGAAAACCTGATCCAGGCCATCCGGAAAGGCGAAGCCCACTACGACTTCGTAGAAGTCATGGCTTGCAAGGGCGGATGTATCGCAGGGGCGGGACAGCCGTTCGTAGAAGACAGGGCAAGATCAGAAAGGTCAGAAGGAATGTACGAAGCAGACAGGATGTCCAACGTACGCACTTCCAAGAGCAACCCTATCACGGATGCCCTTTACAGAACTATGCTGGCCGGTCATAACGCGCATAGATTATTACACTATAAATAAGCAGCAAAAAACCTCGGAAATTTTTCCGAGGTTTTTATATCTCGCAGTTTACAGCTCTCCGCATGTTCCTACAGGAACTTTATTTTCGGTGGCTTCCACTATCTCTTCCATCTTTTCTTTATCGAACCAGCTGCAAAGTTCAATAAAATCTGCGCCTCCGTCAACCAGCTTCTTGCCGGCTTCCCTGGCCATCTCGATGCTGTTTACAAAAACAACTTTCGCATCGCATGCTTCGCTCTGCAGAAGTTCTTCGTGAGCTTCTTCGATGCTGTTGTCGATGATTATTATTCCATAGTTCTTGAACGATTCCAGTTTTTCCAGTTTGGCCAGTTCTTCTGCAGAATAGTCGGCATGCTGGATCTCAACGGCCTCTCCTGCGATACCTCTCAGTTCTTCAGTGATCTCTTCATCAAAATCTCCGCAGAGGTTGATCAGATCATATCCTTCATCTGCCAGCTGTTTAACGTATTCTTTAGCAGCATCCATCCCGTCAACGCCTGCGATCAGGTTGTATGCTTCTTCTGTTTCAAAAGCTGCGGAATATGTTTCCGGTGTTATTCCTGCGATGTTGGCTATAAAAGCAAATTTCATTATTTAGTACCTCCTTGAGTTTTATAAACACTATTTGATTTTCATCAGATCCAATTCGCCGCAAGTCCCTATGGGGATCCTGTTTTCGGTGGCATCCACTATAGGTTCCAGCCGCAGTATATCGAACCAGCTGCATAATTCTATGATATCCGCCCTCTTCTCGGCCAGCCTTGCTGCAGCATGCCGTGCTCTCTGCAGGTTTTGAACGAATATTATCCTAATATCTCGCTTCTTGCATCTCAAGACCACTTCATGATACCGGTCCGTATTCTCATCCATTATTATGATCCCATAGTTTCTGAAGGAATCGAGGAACTGCAGCTTTATCAGTTCATCGATAGTATAGCGGGTACTCTTTATCTCGATAAAAACACCGACATTTTCTCTGATTTGTTCGGTGATACGCTCTGCGAACTCCTCATCAAAATCTCCGCTTAAGTTGATTTCCTCAAAGCCTTCTTCTGCCAGTTTTTCTATATACTTGGCAGCTGCTTCCTGGCCGTCCAGGCCTGCCACCAAGTTGTACCTTCCCGCCGTTTCAAACACTGCCGAGCATGTTTCCGGCACTGCACCCTTCACATCCATGATGAATGCGAATTTCATTACTGCTACCTCCTTCGAGTTTCCAGAAGCGATCTTATGTGTGTTTTTCATCATAATGTTACCATTTTGATGAAAAATCCGCAAGAATATAGTATAATTTAACATACTAAAATCAAGGAGAGTACCATGGATTTTTTGAGCAAGACCATGTCAAACATGGCCAACATGGATTTTACAACGATCGCAAGATGGGTATTCCTCTTTCTTGCACTCTTCATACTGGCAAGTCAGATACGCTCTCTTCTGCAGGTGAGAAATCCTTCGGAAATATGGGCTCATTTGGGCTGCCCTGACGGAAGCAACGTACCCCTCACCCACTGGGAGAACCTGATCGGCAGAGGTCGTGGCTGCGATGTCATCGTAAACCTCAAAAGTGTATCCAGAAGCCACGCCACCCTCATCAGAGATTCGGCAGGGATATGGAAATACAATGACCTCAACTCCAAGAACGGATCCGCCATAAACGGCGTTCCTGTCAATGGACCAACAGTCTTAAGCGGAGGCGATGTGCTGACCATAGGCGGAGCCAACTTCACTTTATACCCTGTCAGCCTTCAGGAACGTATGCATAACATAGAGAAGCGAAAGAAAAAGACCCGCTCTGTTCCTCCGTGGCCTTCTCTCATCGCGCTCACCATATTCCAGCTCCTTACGGTAATACAGTTCAAAGTGTCATTGGGAGAAAGCTTCCCGTCATCGCTTCCTATGGCCTTTGGCCTCATCACGGTCCTCATGTGGGCTTATGTTCTGGTGATGCGCATGTTCAAGCGAGTGGGCTTTGAAACTGAAATAATAGCATTTTTCCTGTCGACCCTCAGCCTTGCGGTCACTGCCTCAGCATACCCGGGAAGCGTGTTCAAGCAGGCGATATGTGTATGCCTGGGTGTGGCCCTGTTCTTCGGATTATGCTGGTACCTGCGCGACCTGAACAGAACTAAAAAGATCATGTATATATTGATCGGCGGTGCCGTATTACTGCTGATGGCAAACCTTCTCATAGGTACTGTTAAGAACGGTTCCCAGAACTGGATAATGATCGGAGGCTTCTCCTTCCAGCCATCGGAACTTGTTAAGATAGTCTTCGTATTCGTAGGGGCTGCTACCCTCGATGAATTACAGCAAAAGAAAAACCTTACGATATTCATGGGCTTCTCCGTATTCTGCCTTGGCTGCCTGGCCATAATGGGAGACTTCGGCACTGCCATGATATTCTTCGTGACGTTCCTGGTGATCTCTTTCCTGCGAAGCGGAGATTTTTCCAAGCTGGTCCTGGTTGTCGGAGCTGCAGGCCTGATGGGCCTCATGGTCCTCAGATTCAAACCGTATATAGCTACGCGATTTGAAACTTGGCGGCACGTTTGGGACTACCCTACCGAGGGCGGTTTCCAGCAGGTGCAGACAATGACTTCTGCTGCCAGCGGAGGACTCCCGGGTCTTGGTGCGGGCGAAGGGAACCTCAGCGATGTTGCTGCTGCAAGCACTGACCTTGTTTTCGGGCTTCTTGCCGAAGAGTGGGGTCTTGTGATCGCAGTGCTGGCTGTCCTTTGTATCATAACCCTGGGTGTTTTCGCCGTAAGATCCATTATCGCAGGACGCTCCACATATTACAGCATCGCAGCATGTGCAGCCACTTCACTTTTCATATTCCAGACCATCCTCAACGTGTTCGGTTCTGTAGACCTGCTGCCTTTGACAGGTGTAACCTTCCCGTTCGTATCATCGGGCGGTACAAGCATGATATCCTCATGGGGACTGCTGGCATTCCTCAAGGCTGCTGATACAAGACAAAACGCCAGCTTCGCTATACGTCTTGACAAGAAAGGCGAATTCGACGAATACGAAGATGAGCTTCGCGGCGAAGGTTATTATGATGCGGAAGAATTCCTGCGTGAAGCCGATATGCTGAATCCGCAGCATGACACAAGAAAACACACACAGCACATAAGAACAACAAAAGAAGAAACTAAAATAAATCCTAGGCATGAAGCACCTGCAAGACGGTCCGTAAAATACCGCGACATGGACAGCTTCATAGATGAAAACCTATCTGCAGATCATCGACGTGAAAACAATTACCCTGAAGCAGGCGGCGAGCAGTTGGAACCACTTACCTTAGATGATCTTTTCGGAGGAGATAAGAAATGAAGAAAATAGAAAAGCGCGCCATAATGTGCCTGGCTCTGGCTCTTGTCCTCTTCGTAGGATTGGGGGTCTTCTGCTACAGGTACTATACCGACGGTGATGACTGGGCTGCATACGAAGGCAACCGAGACGTGTATGCAGAGGGAGACCTTGCAAAGGGTGCCCTTTACGATGCCGACGGGGAACTTCTCATGAAAAACACTTCCGACGGACCTGTTTACAATGACAGTGCATCTGTCCGCAAAGCGCTGATGCACATAACGGGCGATAAAGATAACAACATATCCACCGGAGCCAATCGAGCCTTCACCGATGAACTCATCGGATACGATTTCGTCAACGGGATATATTCTTTGAACAACGAAGGCGAAAGCCTCACAACGACCCTGGACGCCGATGTATGCGCCACTGCATATGAGGCAATGGCAGGAAGAAACGGAACAGTGGGAGTTTATAACTATGAAACAGGCGAGATCATTTGTATGATCAGCACCCCAACCTACGACCCTGCATATCCGCCTTCCACACCGGAAGAAGGAACATATATCAACAGATTCACATCTGCCACCTTCGTTCCCGGCTCCATATTCAAGCTGGTGACAGCGGCGGCTGCCATCGAAAACTTCGATGATGCCTATACTTGGGAAGTCAATTGTACAGGTTCCATTGACTACGGCAACGGTGACAAGGTTACCGACCTTTCTGTCCACGGCACCGTGGATCTCAAGAAAGCCTTGGAAGTTTCCTGCAACTGCTACTTTGCAAGGCTGTCAGAAAAGCTGGGCGCCGGTCAGCTGGAAGTCTATACAGAAAAAGCCGGGCTGTCAAAATCGGTAGACATCAACGGCATCAAGACTGCCGAAGGAACCTTTGATTATCCTGACAGCGGCATCGGCCTTGCCTGGACCGGTATCGGTCAGTGGCACGACATGGTCAACCCATGCACAATGATGGTCTACATGGGAGCCATAGCCAACGAGGGGAAAGCAGTTATGCCTTACCTCATCAACCCATCTTCGCTGGTGGGCAAGAAAGCCAAAGAGCTTTCGACCAAAGAGCTGGGGCTCAAGACAAAGAAAATGCTGGACGCATCCACAGCCTCTTCCCTCAAGGACATGATGGCAAACAACGTGGAAAACAACTACGGCTCAAGCTCCTTCCCGGGACTCAACGTATGCGCCAAGTCAGGAACTGCCGAAGTTGGCGGCAATAACAAGCCTAACGCGTGGTTTGTAGGCTTCCTGGACGACCCTGAAAACCCATATGCGTTCGTAGTGCTGGTACAAAACGGCGGTTACGGTTCAAGCGTTGCCGGCGCTGTGGCGAATACAGTGCTGCAGGATATTGTGAATTGATGGCTTAGTAACATCGACCTCAAAAAATCAATTTGTTACACTTTTTTCAACGGTTTCAGCGATCCAAAACTCGCTGACCGTTGATTTTTTATTATCTAAATTTATCCAGTACCCACAAACGTTGAAAAAAGTGTAACAAGCTCTAAAAAAATATCGTTTGTTACTGAGCCCCTCTATTCCTTCTGCCGGCTTCTTGGTTTTGCATCAAAAAAGACGCTTGCAAAACAAGCGTCCTCTATCTCTTCGTTATTTTATTTATACCCAAACTCACAGTTCTGATCCATGACTTCCACCCATGTTCTTCCCGGTGTCAGCTTGAACTCGTTGCCTTCTTCATCCACGAAGATGGTTCTGGAATCCAGGTCTTCTCTTGACCATGTGCCCTTTACGGCTACTCCGTTGGTGAACAGGATGGCATCTCCCCCGGCACACATGTCGATTTTGAGTCTTCCGTAGTCATCCAGCTGACTGCTCTTCACCTTCTGTACCAGCACGTTATCCACGGTGATGGATTTGCCGGTTTCATGGTCTACGTACTTCTCTCCGCCTACAGTTCTGGTGTATTTGCCTGTGGATTTGTTGTATGTGAATTCGCATTCCGAAGCTGCATATTCAAATGTTATTTTATTTGCTTCGGTACCTTCGTTTACCTGAGCGCCGCTGAGGAACTTGAAGGCTCTGATCTTTTGATCTTCATCCCACCAGCCTTGGGATTCTATCTCGCCTTTCACTTCAGCCCATTTTATATATGAATTATGAGGAGCTTCTTTATCGTCCACTCGGTAAAACGACAGCGATGAATTCATTGCATTTATGTATGGCACTACACCGGTGAACAAATACTCTTTGGCCTGCTGGCTCCATCCGTGGGCCAGGAACACTGCCTTGTATTCTCTGGCGAGATCCACGAAATACGGTCTTGTACTTCGAATAGGACCGAACTCATTGGGGAATTCTCCGTAATATATAGCCTGCAGTCTTGTTTGTCTGCCCTCCACAGGAAACTCATAAACTATATCCGCCTTCGACAGCCATGACTGCGGCACTGCATCGCCCACGTTATCTATGGAAACAACCAATGGTCTTGCCGGAAGTTCCGATTCATAAACTTGCCCTGTGAGGGGACTGGTTTTCTGAGTTGCAGCCGATACTTCAGGTAAGCCGCCTATGAGTTCTCCGCCTGTGAGAAAAACCCCGGCACCTGCAACTACCATAACCATCACTGCCACCAAGGCGACTACAAGTTTGTCTTTAAACAGTTTTTTTCCTTTTGTTTTTGCTCCGGCCATAGTTATTACTTTCCCTTTCCAACTCCATTTGTTATACTGTATTGTAACACAAAAGGAGGACCAACACAATGAAACATGAATTCTCACCAAAAGGCGTATGCCCTTCACATCTGGAGTTTGAACTTGACGGAAATGTGGTGAAAAACGTCACCTTCAAAGGCGGCTGCAACGGCAACCTCAAAGCCATCGCTGCCCTCGCAGAAGGCATGACTGTAGAGGAAGTAAAGGAACGTCTTCTCGGTATTACATGCGGCTTCAAAAAAACCTCCTGTTCAGACCAGCTGGCACAGGCCCTTATCCGCGCTGCTGAAAAGGAACAGGCATAATAAAGGATCTTTATCAATGAACAAATTGCTTTTTAAGTTATTCATAAAGGATCACGAGAACACCTCGGACCCGAAGGTGCGCGAAAGGTATGGCAAGCTGGCAGGAATAGTCGGCATCCTGTCGAACCTGCTTCTTTGCATAATGAAAATCACAATCGGCCTTTTCTCAGGGAGCATAGCCATAGTGGCTGACGGGATAAACAACTTGGCTGACGCATCATCTTCCATAATCACCCTGATCGGCTTCAAACTGGCCGCTGCACCGGAAGATGAAGATCATCCATACGGTCACGCCAGGATCGAATACCTGACCGGTCTTTTCGTATCCATTATCATAATAATAATCGGCCTGCAGCTGCTGAAGACCTCCGTTGACAAAGTGCTGCATCCTGAGCCTCTCGTTTTCAGCTATTCTACTGTCATCATCCTTGTCGCTGCCATAATCATCAAACTGTGGCAGTCCGGATTCAATGTAAGCGTTGGCAAAAAGATCAATTCCGTAGCTCTGATGGCCACCGCTGCAGACAGCAGAAACGATGTGATCTCAACAACGGCAGTTCTCGTCAGCCTCCTGTTGGGAGAGTTTGCGGGTTTGCAGATCGACGGCTACATGGGATGCCTCGTTGCACTGTTCATCATATGGTCGGGATATCAGCTGGTCAGAGAAACAACCAGCCCTCTGCTGGGAGAAGCTCCCGCACACGAAACTGTCGAAGCTATTATGGATATCATCAGGAGGGAGCCGGGCATTCTCGGGGTCCACGACCTGATGGTCCACAATTACGGGCCGGGGAAAGTCTTCGCTTCAGTCCATATCGAGGTTGATGCAGACGGAGACTTGATGAAAAGCCATGACATGATCGATAACATCGAACGCATAGTCAAGGAAACCCTCCGCATACAGTTCGTAGTCCATATGGACCCTGTCAAGGTCAACGACCCGCTCATCAATAAGCTGCACGGCATCATTTCAGATGCTCTCACGCCCCTTGAGGGAGTGGAAAGCATCCATGATTTCAGGATCGTTCCGGGACCTACCCATACGAATATAATCTTCGATGCAGTCCTTTCTCATTCCTGTAAAATGAGTGAAAAAGATATCACTGCCATCGCAGATGCTGCGGCCAAAAAAGTCGATGCATCTTACTTCGTAGTCATCACCTTTGACAGAGCATATACCCAGCTGTAAGAACAATCCCATAATTTACTGCACAACAAAAGGCTTACTCCGCGTAAGCCTTTTTTAACATCTCTATTTCTTTCGCATATCCATCCAGTTCATTTGGTGTTTCAAGCAAACAAGGCAATCCTCGCAGCTTGGGATGATTGATGACATTGGATATGGTTTCAAGCCCCAGATGGCCTTCTCCTATGCGAGCGTGTCTGTCCTTGTGGGCACCCATGGGATTCAGACTGTCGTTAATATGCAAAGCCTTGAGCTTGTCAAGACCCACCACATCATCGAATTCTGCCAGCACCCCATCCAGGTCGTTTATTATATCGTATCCGCCATCGCTCACATGGCACGTATCCATGCATACTCCGATCTTGTCTTTCAGGCGGACACCATCTATGATGGCCCTCAACTCTTCGAACTTGCCTCCGATCTCGCTGCCCTTGCCTGCCATGGTTTCAAGAAGGACGATGGTGCTTTGTTCCGGGCGTATAATCTTATTGAGCACATCTACGATCAGCTCTATGCCTTTTTCAGTCCCCTGCCCCACATGACTTCCCGGATGGAAGTTGTAGTAATTGCCCGGGATATGTTCCATACGCTTCATATCATCTTCCATGACCATAAAAGCGAAATCGCGTACTTTCTTAGTTGCTGAGCAAGGGTTGAGAGTATATGGAGCGTGAGCCACCAACTTCCCAAAACCATTATCGCCGGCCATTTCAAGGAATCTCTTGACATCCTCGGGGTCTATGTCCTTTGCCTTGCCTCCTCTGGGATTCCTGGTAAAAAACTGAAACGTGTTGGCTCCGATGGCGACAGCTTCACGGCCCATGTTTTCAAAACCTTTGACTGAAGACAGATGGCATCCTATGTACAGCATCAAGCCTCACCCTTTCTCTTTTTTCTTCTGCCCAAATACAGCAGTCCGCATGTGACCACAGTGCACGGTACTGTGAGAAGTATGGCAAGGCTTCCGACCACCGCCTGCAGGATCTCAACGATTATCACTTCTCTGTTCATCAGGTCCGTTGCAGATGTGGTATAGGTCAGCAATATCATTATGCACGAAAGGGAGCTGCCTATGTATGCCAGTACCAGTGTATTTGCCATGGTGCCCATGATATCTCTGCCTATGCTCATTCCGCTCTTGCAAAGCTTGCCGAAGGTTATATCAGGCACATGCTCACTGAGCTCATAAAGAGATGATGATAAGTCCATGGCAACGTCCATGATGGCTCCCACCGCACCGATGATTATGGCTGCAAAAATGATGGCAGTCAAATCGATCGGATTCTCTGTATCCAGCATCGTCAGATAGTAGGAATGCTCATCGACGTAACCTGTAAGATCCATTACTGCACTCATTATACACGTTCCTGCTGCCGCAATGACGGTACCTGAAATACAGCCTATTATGGTGGCCATGGTCTTCTTGCTTATGCTGTTTATGAGCAGCAGCGTCATGACTATGGTGAATATACATGTCACACTGGACCATATGTATGCATTGTATCCTGCCATAACAGCAGGCACGAATACCATGAACACGAACATGAATGTGAATGCCAGCGATAACAAAGTATTGACGCCTTTCCATCTTCCGATGATAAGGATAAGCCCGGCGAAAACAGCTATCAGGATCAACATCTTATCAAAACGATAATAGTCGCTGAACTGCCACGGAGCAGATCCCTGAACGCTCAGATCCTCAGAGTACAGTACCAGAACACGGTCACCTTTCTCTACAGCTTTGACGTACTGACTTCCCGCATACATACCGTCTATGGTCTGCTGCGCATCTACGACAGTCCCCTTTTCAGGACCCGTTTCGATAAT
Source organism: uncultured Oscillospiraceae bacterium (assembly GCA_964441805.1). Lineage (GTDB taxonomy): Bacteria > Bacillota > Clostridia > Peptostreptococcales > Anaerovoracaceae > Lentihominibacter. The sequence goes on from CAYTVH010000031.1 coordinate 18,788, forward strand.
GCACTTGAAGTTTACAGCCGTATTTTCATATATTGCCTCCCCGCCCAGATTCAATGTGCCGGATTTACTGTCAAGAACATCTGTTACGGTGGCTCTGACCACATCTTCACCTGTTCCCATAAACAAGGATGCTTCTCCCAGCACGATGCGGTTGCCCACAAGGATCATAGTGATCGATATCATTACTGTCAGAACCCATACTATGGCGTTTTTTACGTCGAACTTCTTCTTTGGTTTACCCATTGGTTACTCCAATCATTGCTTCAAATCATTCCACAAGAGAAAAATCCTCTGTACCGCGTCCGCAAAGCGGGCATTCAAAATCTGCAGGGAGAACGTCTCCTTCATACACATATCCGCATATGTTGCATTCGTATTTCTTTACAGATGTACCGGCTTCAGAGGCGGCAGCTTCAGTCGCCTCGGCTTTTGCAGCACCTGCAAGCTCTTCTGCCAGCAGCTTTATTTGTTCCATGTTATCAGCTGTAAGTGATGACTTGATGGTGATGTTGTTTTCTGCCATTACGAGATCCTTTGATTCTTCCAGCATCTTCTTCATCTTCTTCATAGCCATAGGACCCCATGAACCGTTTTCGATGAATGCGACCTTTCTGCTGCGGAAGTTTCTTTCTGTCAGATGATCGATGAACTGCTTCATGTATGGGAACATGTCGCCGTTGTAAGTAGTAGTTGCCAGCACCAGTCTGTCATATCTGAAGGCATCTTCCACCGCTTCAGCCCAGTCGCATCTTGCCAGGTCGTTTACGACAACTTCTTCCACGCCCTGGACCTTAAGCTCTTCTGCCAGCAGTTCCACAGCCTTCTTAGTGTTTCCGTATACGGAAGTATAGCAAATGCATACGCCTTCAGTTTCAGGTCTGTAACTTGACCATATATCATACAGACCGATATAGTATCCCAGGTTTTCTTCAAGAACAGGACCATGCAAAGGGCAGATCTTCGCAATGTCCAGCTCTGCTGCCTGCTTAAGGACATCCTGCACCTGGGCACCGTATTTACCCACGATGCCGATGTAATATCTTCTCGCTTCGCATGCCCAGTCTTCTTCCACGTCGAGGGCTCCGAACTTACCGAATCCGTCAGCCGAGAACAAGATCTTTTCGGATGCTTCATAAGTCATCATTACTTCCGGCCAGTGGACCATAGGCGCGAACACGAATGTCAGTTCATGGGAGCCAAGGGAAAGCTTATCTCCATTGGCTACTTCGAGCTTATTGGCAATCTCCAGTCCCGGGAAAAACTGTCCGATCATGTTAAAAGTTTTCTTGTTTCCCACAACTACAGTTTCAGGGTACTTTTCAACGAAAGCCTTGATGGAAGCAGAGTGATCCGGTTCCATGTGCTGGATTATCAGATAGTCAAGGTTTCTTCCTGCCAGCGCTTCTTCCACATTCGCCAGCCACTCTTCTGTCTTGCTCTGATCTATCGTATCGAATACGACATTTTTCTCATCGAGGATAACGTATGAATTATATGCCATACCGTTGGGGACGTCGTACTGCCCCTCAAAAAGATCGATATCATGGTCGTTGGCTCCAACATAAATAATTGAGTCTGTCACTTTGTTAATCATTTCTTGTCTCCTTCATATGTAAAATATTATTTATCTTTATCACGATATTCATTATATCAGAAACCCGTTCAATCTTACAGTTGGAAATGCCACATAACAGCTTATTTCGCCTTGACTTTCAAAAAAATCCACGACATAATTTAATCGTGGATCCCAAAATACAGAAAGAGGTCAGCAAATGAACACTAAAAACCGGCCCTGCGTATATATCCTCCGCTGCAAAGACGGAACCCTATATACAGGCTGGACCAACGATTTCGAAAAACGGCTCGAAGCCCATAACAGCGGCAAAGGTGCCAAATACACCAGAGGCAGAGGTCCTGTTACCCCTGTCTACTTGGAATACTTCGATGACAAAATCGCCGCGACCAAGCGTGAAGCGGCAATAAAAAAGCTGCC
>CAYTVH010000032.1:0-20203 GCA_964441805.1 uncultured Oscillospiraceae bacterium
TCGAACCTATGACCCCCTGCTTGTAAGGCAGGTGCTCTCCCAGCTGAGCTATGCGCCCGCATTCCGATTTATCTTCTCGGCACATTTATAGACTATACAGCATCAGCCACTTTATGTCAAGCACTTTTTTTAATTTATTTTTATTTTCTTTTATACCTTTTCCAAAACGATTTCGCTGCTCATAACTTCAGCACTTCCTGATGTGATGTTGGCAAGAAGCGTTTCAAGTTCTGCCGCTTTTTCCGGAAAAGTAACCATAGATATTACCACCTTATCGGTGTACTGGATACCTTTTATCACAAATGGCACCGCTGCAGGATCCCGGTTTTCTTCCAGTTTATCTGCCGCCATATTCTGCAGCTTCGATAAATATGTATAGTCGGCCTTCACATCCATGGAACACACTTCTCGTACGCTGCAAATGCCTGCCGCCTCAAGACCCAGCTTGGCACTTCCCGTATAAGCTCTCACCAGACCGCCTGTACCCAGCTTGATGCCGCCGAAGTATCTTGTGACTACGATCACCACATTGGTTATGCCTTCCTTTACCAGCATCTGAACCATGGGTGCCCCTGAAGTCCCCTGGGGTTCGCCATCATCGCTGGCCCACTGGATCTGGAACTTATCACCTATGACCATCGCCGGCACGTTGTGAGTGGCATCTTTGTACTTACCTTTTATTTCTGCAACGAAACCATCGGCCTCTTCTTTAGTGGAGACCGGCTTCACATGGGCGATGAATCTGGATTTTTCTATTATGTTGGTAGCTTCAGCCTCCCGGAGGACTGTCTTATACAATTCCATACTTTTCGTACCTTCCGTAATCTTCTGCAGAAAAATATCCTTCGATGAGAGTTCCGTCCGCAGTATATTCAGTGGAAATTATTTCTGCGTTCTCACACAGATATGATGTGATGCTTCCTTTATCATAAGGGATCAGCAGGCTGGCGTGGACTCTGCTTCCAAAGAGCTTGCTCTTTATCGCTGATATCAGCTCATCCATGTTTTCACCGGTGGCAGCGGAAACATACACCGCATCACAGCCGCTCACATCAAGGGGCTTTTCTGACGCGAGATCCATCTTGTTGTATGCCATGATCTTTTCTTTGCCGCCGGCTCCGATCTGTCCAATGACATTATTTGTAACATCGATCTGGAAATCTCTTTCCTCATATGCTGAATCCACCACATGGATAAGGAGATCCGCATATTTCACTTCATCCAAAGTGGATTTGAATGCTTCCACCAGGCTGTGGGGAAGCTTGCTCACAAAGCCTACGGTATCTATAAGAATAAACTCCGCGCCCGGCTCAAGGGATATCTTTCTGTGCTGGGTATCGAGGGTTGCAAAAAGCATGTCCTGAGATTTTACGACTTTATCTTCCTTCTCGGTCATCTCCAGCAGTTTGTTCATGATGGCAGATTTTCCCGAGTTGGTATAGCCCATTAGGGCTACCACCGGCAGACTGCTCTTCTCACGGCCTGCACGCTGGACAGCTCTGTTCTTGTTCATCTTCTTCAGCTCAGCCTTGATATCATCTATCCTGCCTGCAATATGTCTTCTGTCGGTTTCCAATTTCTTTTCCCCGGGACCTCTGGTACCTATGCCGCCGCCGAGACGCGACAAGGCCTTGCCAAAACCTGTAAGTCTCGGCATCCTGTACTGGAGCTGCGCCAATTCCACCTGCAGCTTACCTTCTCTGGAAGTCGCTCTATCGGCAAAAATATCCAGAATGAGTATTGTTCTGTCGATGACTCTGACGCCCACCGCCTCTTCCAGATTCCTCAGCTGCACCCCTGAAAGTTCATCGTTGAATATCACCGTATCCGCTTCCATATTGGCACACATTTCAGCCAGTTCTTCCACTTTGCCTTTTCCTATAAAGGTCGCTGTATTGGGCTTTTCCAAAGACTGGATCACTCTGCCGATGACTTCCACACCGTCGGCTTCTGCAAGTCCTTCCAGTTCATCCATGGAATGGGTGATATCTTCCCGCAGCTGTAGTCCCACAAGGATGGCTCTATATTCTTCTTCTCTAATTATCTCGTTGTTTTCATCAAATCTAATCATAACGTTATTATTTTACCACAACTTACTCATCTATTACATCTAAAATATCTTCCTTGGGAACTTCTACGTAGCTGTTGGGCACCTCACCCAGTATGACTGCCTCTGCCACCAGTATGGTACTTGAAGTATCGAACATATTGGATGAAAAAGGTGCCAGCACTCTTATCCTGCATTCCAGCTCTATGTATATCTTATATTTCGTCTGGTTTATACCCTGAGATTCAAATTCCGTCCTGAAGTCCATGGAAGAAATGCTCAGCGGGATTATACTCACTTCTACGGACGGCCCCATTTGAGAAAACACCTTGCTGCCTAGCAGGGATCCCAGGGGCACTTCATAGTGCTCCTTTTCCATATTCTTAAAGTGCTCCTGAAGCTTTACGGAAAGGTCTGCCATCAGCATATTTATCTTCATCGAGTCAGCCTGGACCATATCCACGGAACCCGACTCATCCTTTTTTATGATTATGAGTTCGTCGGCTGCGCTTTGGGCAAACTGTTCAGCCATGGCCTTGTTTATGGTTCTGGACACCACAGCTTCTGCCCTTATGCCTGCCACGTCCTCCAGGTTGGGCTCTATGAGCAGTGCGGCGGCAGCAAAAATACCTATTATGCAAAAGCCCGCCACGATGGCAGACACAGCTATGACTCTGCAAAAAGTATTTTTTCTTCGTGCTCTGCAGTTTCTCATAAAGCCTCCTGCAGGAGAACAGAGTTTTTGGCAAACATAAAACTCCTGCCTTACATCATATGCAAAGCAGGAGTTTTGGGTTCATTATGTGATTATAAGCAGCATTAATAATCTACATTTCCATCTTGCCCAGTTCTTCCTTGAACTTGGAGTTTATGATCTTGATCCTTGTTCCCTTCATACCGAGAGATCTTGACTCAATGACGCCGGCGCTTTCCAGCTTTCTCAACGCATTCACGATAACAGATCTTGTGATCCCCGATCTGTCTGCGATCTTGCTGGCAACAAGAAGTCCTTCGTTTCCTTCCAGCTCAGCGAATATCTGCTGTACGGCTTCAACTTCCGAATACGAAAGGGTTCCGATGGCCATCTGCACCATGGCGATCTGTCTTTCTTCCTCTTCTTCTTCAACAGATTTCTTTCTCTGTATTTCCATACCTATGATAGTAGCACCGTATTCTCCGAGAACAAGGTCTTCAACTGTAAACAGCGGTGAATATCTGGTCAGTATCAAAGTACCCCATCTCTGCCCTCCTCCGAGGATCGGGATTATGGTATGGAGCTTGTCCGAAGTATCATAATCGTATTTGAAAATCTTAAGTGCGTCTTCACCTGTTATGTTGGCAGTCGTTTCTCTTACCTTCATAAACTCTTCATTGTATTCACCCGGGAACACTTCCGCATCAGTTTCAGGGTCAGATATGGTGGCACTGTCAGATTTGATCTTGTAGCTTACACCTATTACCTTACCTCTGATATTTGCAACATACACATTGGCATCCATCAAATCGCTAAGGATACTGCACATTTCGTCGAAAGAGAACGCGCCCGTTGGGCTTTCTTGGAACAACCAGTTAAGTTTTCTTACTTTTGTTAAAATGTCACTCATAGTTTTACCTCATTCGCACTAAAAATTTAAATAATTTCAAATAATTTACATATTCTGTACAATATACTTTATTATAAACGGTTTTAGCCAACAAAACAACTTATTTTTTTGATTTTTCAAAAAACTCCACATATTTCACACAACTTGGTGAAACATGTGGAGTTTCCGGGTTACAGGATGTATTTGTCGATATCTTCAGGATGGATCTTTTCCTCGAATTTCTCTTTCACATATTCCTGGTCGATGACGATTTTTTCTTCGTTCATGTCAGGGATGTTGAATGAAATGTCTTCGAGAAGCTTTTCAAGGATGGTGTGGAGTCTTCTTGCACCGATGTTTTCTGTCTGCTCGTTCATGAGGAATGCCATTGTGGCGATCTCGTCGATGGCTTCATCAGTGAATTCGATCCCCACTCCTTCTGTTTCAAGAAGCGCCTTGTGCTGTTTCAGCATGGCGTTTTCCGGAACGGTCAAGATCTTCACGAAAGTGTCCTTGTCCAGATTCTCAAGCTCAACTCTTATTGGGAAACGTCCCTGCAGTTCAGGGATCAGATCCGTAGGCTTAGCCGTATGGAAAGCCCCTGCTCCGATGAACAGGATATGGTCTGTCTTCACAGGGCCGTGTTTAGTGTTGATAACGCTTCCTTCAACGATAGGCAGGATGTCTCTCTGTACACCTTCCCTTGAAACGTCGGCACTTCTGTAGTTGGAGCCCGATGCGATCTTATCGATTTCATCTATGAAGATGATCCCGTTCTGCTCTGCATTTTCCAGCGCATCATCTGTCACCTGATCCATGTCGATCATATTCTGCGCTTCTTCTTCTCTCAGGATCTTTCTTGCATCCTTTACTTTCACTCTCTTGTTCTTCTTTTTCTTAGGAGCCATATCTCCGAAGATGTTGCCGATGGCAATGCTCATACCCTCGTTACCCATGTCCAGATTGTTGGTCTTAGGCGCATCTGTTACCTGGATCTCGATGTACTGTTCTTCGAGAAGCCCTTCACGCAGCTGATGTCTTACCTGCTCTCTGGCAAGATCCACATCCATACCATTGCTAGCTTCGGCCTGTTGCTGTTGCTGCTGTTGCTGCTGTTCATACTGTTCCTTCTGGCTTACATATCCGGCATTGCCCAGGATGAAATCAAAAGGTCCCCTGTTCTTGTTGGCAGTGGTATTCTTCTTATTGCCGGGGATGATGGCTTCTATTATTCTTTCTTCAACCAGCTCATCCGCGATGGAATACTTTTCTTCCAGCATCTGCTGCTTAGTTATTCTTATGGACGCTTCCACCAGGTCCCTTACCATCGAGTCTACGTCTCTTCCCACGTATCCCACTTCTGTGAACTTGGTAGCTTCAACCTTGACAAAAGGAGCATCCATCAGCTTGGCAAGACGTCTTGCGATCTCTGTCTTACCGCAGCCTGTAGGTCCCATCATCAGGATGTTCTTAGGTGTTATTTCTTCTCTCATTTCATCGGAGAGCAGACTTCTTCTGTATCTGTTTCTCAGAGCGATGGCAACGGATTTTTTCGCCTCGTCCTGTCCGATTATATATTTGTCCAGTTCCTGAACGATTTCTTTAGGTGTCATCTGATAAAGTTTATTTGCCATGGTACACCTCCTATAATTTTTCCACAGAAATATGGTCGTTGGTGTATACGCAGATGGAAGCTGCGATTTCCAATGACTTTCTAACGATATCTTCAGCGCACAGATCTGTGTTATTGTACAGAGCATTCGCAGCAGAATACGCATAGTTTCCGCCTGAACCGATGGCCACGAACGGCTGATCCGGTTCGATAACTTCACCTGTACCTGAAAGCACCAGCATGTCTTCCTTGTCTGCTACGATCATCAAGGCTTCCAGATTTCTCATGGCTTTGTCCTGACGCCAAAGCTGAGCCAGCGCCACAGCTGCTCTTTTCAGATTGCCGCCATGTTCATCCAGCTTGGCTTCGAATTTTTCTGTGAGGGAGAATGCATCGGCAACAGAACCTGCAAAGCCGGTCACCACCGTATTCTTGTATATCTTTTTGACCTTCTTAGCCCCGTTCTTCATTATGGCTGTTTCGCCCATTGTTACCTGACCGTCACCGCCGATACAGATGTCATCGGGACCTCTCCTTACTGCGCAGATCGTTGTTGCATGAAATTGCACCATTGTTTACCTCCTTTTCTCAATACAACTAAATCCCCTTATTCTTTATAATCACACTCACTGTTTGAGCAAGCGTATTTCGTATCTTTGCCCTTTTTCTCAACAAGCAGCTCTCCGCACTTAGGGCATTCCTTGTTGATCGGTTTGTTCCAATAGGACTGATTGCATGAAGGGTATCCGCTGCATCCGTAGAACACTCTTCCCTTCTTGCTCTTTCTGACCACGATATCCTTACCGCACTTAGGACACTTGACTCCTGTGGACTGTGTCAGCGGCTTGGTATTCTTACATTCAGGATATCCTGTACATGCCGCAAATGATCCGAACCTGCCATACTTGACAGCCATAGGTTTGCCGCAGATCTCACATGTATCCCCTGTCAGCTCAACTTCGAACTCGACTTTCTCGATTTCCTTATCGGCAACATCCAGTTCTTCCTTGAGAGTACCATAGAAATCGCCTACTACTCCTCTCCAGTTTACTCCTTTTATTTCTATGTCGTCAAGGTCATCTTCCATTTGAGCCGTAAATCCCACATCTACGATTTCCTTGAAGTACTTGGCCATCATATCGATAACTATAAAACCGAGCTCTGTAGGGACCAGTGCTTTCTTGTCCTTGGATATATATTTTCTGTCAAGAAGAGTTGCAACGATCGGAGCATAGGTACTCGGACGGCCGATATTCTTGTCTTCCAGTTCTTTTACAAGACTTGCTTCCGTAAATCTTGCAGGAGGCTGGGTGAAATTCTGTTCACCTTCCACATTTACAAGCTTAAGCTCCTCGCCCTGCCTGATATCCGGCAGGATCTTTTCTTCTTCCTTTTCCTTGGCCGAGGAATATATCTTAAGGAAACCGTCGAACAGCAGCTTTGATCCGGTTGCCTTGAAATCATAGTCTCCGTTGTTGATCACCGCATTCACTGCTTTGAATCTCGCTGCCGCCATCTGGCTGGCAATGAATCTGTTCCATATGAGTTTGTACAGGTTGTACTGATCTCTCGTCACTGAATCCTTGATCATATCAGGTTCCAGATCGGCATAGCTGGGACGAATGGCTTCATGGGCATCCTGTACATCTTTTTTCTTGTTGGCATATACAGTGCCGCCGTAATATTCCGGTCCCATTTTTCTTACGATATATTCTTTCGCTGCTGTCCTCGCATCGTCTGAGATCCTAACAGAGTCAGTTCTGATGTATGATACGAGACCCACAGTGCCTTTTCCTTTTATCTCAACACCTTCGTAAAGCTGCTGAGCCACCATCATGGTCTTCCTTGTGGAAAAGTTCAGCTTGTTGGCCGCATCCTGCTGCAGACTGCTTGTTGTGAACGGTGCAGCAGCCTTCCTGATGCGATCCTTTTCTTCGATCGAGCTTACGATATACTTTCCGTCCCTGAGATCAGCCAGAACAGCATTTGCGTGCGCTTCGTTTCCGATGGTGATTTTCTCGCCTTTGTACTCAGCCAGCTTGGCAGTGAAGTTTTTGTCTTTCTCAAACTCCGCTAATATGTTCCAGAATTCTTCCGGCTTGAAGGACTTGATCTCATTTTCTCTGTCGCACAGTATCTTAAGTGCTGCCGACTGTACTCTGCCTGCAGAAAGGCCTCTTCTTACCTTTCTCCAAAGAAGGGGGCTGATCTGATATCCCACCAGTCTGTCAACGACTCTTCTCGCCTGCTGTGCATCCACAAGATCCACGTCGATCGGTCTAGGATTCTTGATGGCATTCTTGATCGTTTTCTCTGTTATTTCGTTAAAAACGATCCTGCAAGGAGTCGTGATGTCGATTCCCAGCAAAAATGCCAAATGCCAAGATATTGCTTCACCTTCTCTATCCGGGTCGGTTGCCAGATAGACTTTGGACGCATTCTTGGCTTCTTTTTTCAGTTCTTTTATTATATCTCCCTTACCTCTTATGGATATGTACTGAGGTTCAAAGTCGTTTTCAATATCTATACCCAGCTTGCTCTTTGGCAGATCGCGCACGTGTCCCACTGATGCCAGGACTTTATAATGTCCGCCAAGGAACTTGCCTATTGTTTTCGCTTTTGATGGTGATTCCACGATCACTAATGTCTTTTTAGCTGCCATGAAAACCCCTCCTTCTTACTCAAGTTTAACTTCTAGTAACTGATTATATGTACATTTTTATCCTTTTGCAATAAAAATTTTTCCAAGGGCTGTGAAAAGGGCACCCTTCAGCTCCATCACAGTCACGATACTGCTGACGTATGCAGGCGGTTTTCCAAGCCTGACACAGAGCTCGTCCACCGTCATTTCGCCGCATTGCGAAAGCATCGTAAAGATTTTCATTTCCGTATCACTGAGCATTTTCTGTGCAGCCTTTGCATCGATCATTTCAAGTCCCATGGCTTCCAAAACATCGCTCGTACTTACTATGGGTCTTGCGCCATCTTTTATCAGCTTGTTGTTCCCAAGATTATACTGACTATCTATATTCCCCGGCACCGCACACACTTCCCTGCCCTGTTCTGCTGCAAGCTCTGCAGTTATGAGGGCGCCGCTTTCGTTTCGTGCCTGGACAACTACAGTCATTTCAGAAAGGCCGCTGATTATCCTGTTCCTTTGGGGAAAATGATAAGGCATGGGTTCCGTTCCCGGAGGATACTCGGAGAGCACCAGCCCTTTTGATTCTATTTCTGTTTTCAGTTCCCTGTTTTCCCGCGGATAACAGATATCAACGCCGCAGCCAAGGATCGCTATCGTATTCCCGCCGGCCTCAAGAGTTCCTTTATGGGCGCAGGTATCTATGCCCCTTGCCATGCCGCTAACAACCACAACATCTCTTTCCGCCAGCCGCTTGGCGATGGCAACAGCCGAGCTCCTTCCGTACTGATTGGTACTTCTGGATCCCACCACAGCCGCACATCTCTTTTTTAGTATCTGCAGATTTCCAATATAATAAAGCTCTTTGGGATAATCTTTTATTTCTTTCAGCAGCTCCGGATAATACGGCGAGCCTGCTGTGATCATGCCCATATCAATTTTTCTCTTTTGTTTTATATCATTGTTTTGTACCATAATCTACCCCTTTTCCCTCTGTATCCGATATTCTGTACATCAAAGCTTCTGCCACATGATGAGTGCATATGTTATCTTCTCCTTCAATGTCTGCGATGGTCCTTGCCACTTTGATGATCCTGCTGAATGCCCTCATGGAAAGGCTCATCCTTTCGTAAGCCGAAGACAGGACATCTCTGCACGGAGCATCCAGCCTGCAAAACTCCTCTATCCCTTTTTCATCGAGGCTGCCGTTACAGTTGTATGCAGTGGATTTGTATCTTTTACGCTGTATATCTACTGCGTATTCCACTTGTTTTCTCATGGCTTCGGATGACATCGCCTTTTGACGATTTATATCGTTTTTTATGATCTCTCTATCCACAGGCATCATCCGTATATGCATATCTATCCTGTCTGAAAAAGGTCCGTTGAGTTTTTTCATATAATTATCTATCTGTCTTGATGTACAGGTGCATATTTTATTCTCATCCCACAGATGACCGCATTTGCATGGGTTGGCAGCGGCCACCATCATTACCCGAGATGGAAAAGTCACTTCTCTGTTATTTCTCGTAAGCCTTATTATCCCATCCTCCATAGGCTGCCGCATGGCATCGATGACGCCACTGTCGAATTCACCCAGTTCATCAAGGAACAGTACACCCCTGTGGGCAAGGGACATTTCTCCGGGTCTTGGTCTTGTTCCCCCGCCGAGGAGGCCTGCTGCAGTAATGGTATGATGGGGACTTCTGAAGGGTCTTCTGTTCATGACCGGGTCATCGGCATCCAGCAGCCCCGCAACACTATAGACCCCTGTTATCTCCAGCATCTCTTCATATGTAAGGTGAGGCATTATGGTCGGTATCCTTCTTGCGATCATGGTTTTACCACAGCCCGGACCTCCCATGAGAAGCAACCCATGCCCGCCTGCGGCACCTATCACAACTGCCCTCTTTACGCTTTCCTGACCGATCACTTGAGAGAAGTCTACTGTCCACTTCTTCTTGGATGTGATTTCCTTTCCTTTATATATAGGAAGTCTGCAGCTGCCGGTAACGTGATCTATCACCTGCCGCAGATCTTCAGCTGCCATTATCCTCATATCTTTCAAAACTGCTGCTTCATCTGCATTTTCTGCAGGCAGCACTACTTTTTTTATGCCATGATTCCTCAGACACATGATAAGAGGCAGTGCACCCTTGATGCTGTTGAGCTTGCCGTCCAAAGACAATTCTCCCAAAAAAGCTGTGTCCGTCAAATCTTCCGATGCCCATCCCAAGGTCATAAGCCCCACAGCTATCGGCAGATCAAAATGGGTTCCTTCTTTCGGCTTTCCTGCCGGCGCAAGATTCACAGTTACCCTTTCATCGGGGAATTTAAATCCCGAATTCAATATGGCCGGTTTTATCCTGCTGCAGGCCTCCTTGATGGTGGTGTCAGCAAGGCCAACCACCGTAAATGCCGGCATTCCTCTTCTCATATCTGTTTCAACTGTCACGAATGCTCCTTCAACGCCCTCCAACGTAGCTGTCTTTACTTTTGTAAGCATACTCATTCCCCCTTCTCCCTTTTATCAGAAAGCCCCCTTTATGTGTTCTGCTACGATCTCCATCACATCAAATGAAATCTTTGCCGGTACGTACCCTTTCCCATTCATCTCCCTCAGATAACAGGACGCTGCCCTTTTGATGTGCTGCTGTTTAGTATTATCCACTGCTTCACATGGCCTGCCATAATCCCTGCTGCTCCTCGTTTTAACTTCGATAAAACAGATCAGGTTACCTTTGGCTGCAATGATATCGACCTCACCATGTTTACATCTGTAATTACGGTGCAATATCCTGTATCCTTTGTTTCTCAGGATCTCCGCGGCAGTATCTTCACCTATCTGACCCAATTGTCTGTTGTTCATCCCGATTCCCTTTCTCTTGGCTGCGATTTGCTTTGATATGTTGTCATATTTTTACATTATTATATTAATATGGTAATTATTTGCTGTCAATACGGGCGGCACATTGGCTTTTTTATGACGTTTTTAAGAAAAAGCCAATTTTTGACCCTTTATCCGGCAGATTCGGCCACTTTTTGCCGATATTTCTTGATGAAATTGGCGTTTTGAAGCAAATCCAACAAAAAAGCCAACGAATTTGGCATTTTCGTTGGCTAAATTTAATTTATTTTATTTTTTGACAACCCGGAGCTCAAAACCCGGAGCCCAAAACCCGGAGCCCAAAACCCGGGGTCCAAAACCCGGAGCCCGGTCAATCGCAGAGTACGAATTTCTCCACTGCGTCGGCCACTCCATCCTCATCGTTGGTCGGTGCCACGTATTTGGCGATCGCCTTCACTTCATCCATGGCATTTCCCACCGCCACAGGAAGTCCTGCAACTGAAAGCATTGCCATATCGTTGGGGCTGTCCCCTACAGCCATCATCTCATCGGCCGTCACTCCCAGCAGGCTGCACATCTGAAGGAGTGCCTCCGCCTTACTGGTGGTGGCTCCACCGATCTCAAGGTTATGGGGAAATGAACTGGTTATGGTAGCCTCCGGTATTTGGAGCATCTTTTCCCTCATGGCAGGCTTTTTACTTATGTCTTCAAAGTTGACGTTGATGTTCTCCAAGTGTCCTTTGTTATCCAGCATGAACTGATATATATCATCGACCGGTTTACGGGTATTGAGGATATAATCGGCATCTCTGTAACTATACCCCGTGCGCTCCACTTCATAGAAGAACGGGCCGTCTATGTAGGCGATCCCGTCAACAAAACACTCGATGACATAATCATACTGTCTGAGAAGTTCCACCGACTTTTCCGTGGCCAGCGGTGACAGGCAGTTTTCATAAAACGTCTTGTTCTCCTTGATGTCGGTTATGGATGCACCGTTTGATGTCAGTACATATCTTACAGAATCCATTTCAAATACATCCTTAGGAAGGGCGCAGAAAGGTCTTCCCGTTGCTATCACTATATTTACGCCTTTGTCTGCGGCCTGCTGCAAAGCGCGTCTGTTTCTTTCGCTTATGACTTTATCATTGTTAATTGTAGTTCCGTCAAGATCGAGGGCTATCAGTTTTATTGCCATATCATCACCTCTGCTGCAGCGTTGCTGTTTCCCCATATATCATCCATTAACTATATCTAAAAACTCACTGTTGATCTGTCTTACCTTTTTCATGGTACATCCGTCGCCATGCCCCGGATATATCATTATTTCGTTGGACCACTTGTCGATTATGTTCAGTATGCTGTCACGCATCTGTTTTTCTGAACCGTCTTCCAGATCTGTCCTTCCCAGATCCACGTTGAATATCGTATCTCCTGTAAAGCACACTTTGCTCTTTTCGCTGTAAAAGCACACGCTGCCTCTTGTATGGCCCGGCGTGTTTATCACCACGATCTTCTCACCTTCCAGATCTATCACATCGCCGTCTTCCATATATACGTCGACGTTTCTTTTATATGTGCTGCAATACATGTCGCAGTCATTTCTGTGAATATATATGGGGCAGTCGAATACAGCCTTCACCCTCTCCGCAGCTCCCACATGGTCATAGTGGTGATGGGTCAAAAGGATCCCTTTGAGATCAAAGCCCTTTTCTTCGATAAATCCAATGAACACCTTTGAATTGTATCCGGGATCTATGAGGAAGCAGTCCCCGCCATCTTTTTGATATATCACATAGCCGTTGCTCTCGAGCATGCCGCCTATAAATCTCTTTATCTTCATAATTTGCTCTCCTTTTTGTGACTGTTTTTATTTTAATCTATTTGATGGCATCTTGCAATTAGATGTTGAATTTCCAATAATTAGTGGTAAAATTATTGTGTTTGGATAATATAACTGTATGAATAGTAAGAGGAACAGAGAAATGAAAGTTGTTATCGTAGGCGCAGGCAAGCTGGGCATAAAGGTAGCAGATGCCCTTTTGGGCGGAGATCACGCTGTTACTATCATCGATACAGACGATCAGCTTCTGCAGAAAATCAGCTCATATCTTGACGTAATGACAATCAATGCCAACGCCAAGGAAATAAAAACTTTAAAGAGAATAAATATAGCATCCTATGACTTTCTCATAGCGGTAACCGGAAATGATGAAACCAATATCGTCATCGCTTCATTTGCCAAAACTCTGGGATGCAGTAAGGTAATTGCCAGAGTCCGTGACCCTGAGCATATGCAGCAGCTCAGCTTCATCAAGGATACCATGGGCATCGACCACATAGTAAACCCTGACCAGAGTATCACTGTTGAGATATATAAATATCTGGCAGAAAAATACTCGCTGAGTAACGGCATATTCTCCAGCGGCAAAGTATCACTGGTGGAATTTGACGTGGAAAAATACAAGCAGCTCATCGGACTGGCCATGACAGACATCCCCAAGATACTTCCGGAAATGCTGGTGGTCGCCGTATCAAGAAATGGCAAGGTAATCATCCCCCACGGCAGCTTCATCATCGAAGAAGACGATGTGCTGTACGTGATCGGTAAGAAAGGTCCTATCCAGAAGCTCAATGCCAAGGTACATGAAAAGGGCAAGTACACCGATCTGCAGAAGGTAATGATCATGGGCGGCGGAAAGACCGGCTTCTACCTTGCAGAAATGCTGGAAGAATTCGGTGCTGCTGTGAAGATCATAGAAGCGGACAAAGAGAGATGTCACTATCTTTCCACCCATCTGGAAGATGCCATGATCCTCCACGGCGATGCTACGGATCTAACGCTTCTTGAAGAGGAAAATATCGATATGATGGATGCTGTAGTAACAACTACAGGTTTTGACGAAGATAATCTGCTGCTGGCTCTTACAGCGAAGCAGCGAGGCATCGAAGACGTTATCGCTAAAGTAAGCAGAGAAAGTTATGTGGAGATCATCTCAGCCATGGGCGTAGATATGGCCCTCAATCCGCTGGATATCACCACAACCAACATAATGCGTTTCGTACAAGGATCCAAGAAAGTTCTGTCTTCTCAGCTCATACAGGGTCAGGCAGAACTGATGGAAATCATCGCTACGCCGAACATGGATATCCTTGAAACTCCGCTTAAGGAGCTGGATCTTCCTGAAGGAGTCATCTTTGCGGCTATCCATAGGGGTACGGATGTGATCATCCCTAACGGTGATACTGAGATCCTGGAGGATGACAGAGTTATCATGCTCAGCTTGCTCAGTGATATTTACGAAACGGAGCAGCTCTTAAAAGAATCAGGAAAACGAGGATTCTTCAGAAGATAAAGCTGAATATCCTATGGCAGGTGTTCTTATGAATTTAAGCCTAAACTCCATTTGCAGAATAGTGGGACTTGTATTGATGGTAATTAGCGTGTCTATGTTACCATCAATTTTCGTGTGCATTATTTACGATGGCAGTGACGTTTATATGCCGTTCATCTACACCATGGTGATCACCTTCGTATTGGGCTTATCCCTGGCAAAGTTTTTCGTGATAGATACCCTCAGGCTCAAAATGCGTGACGGTTTCTTCATAGTTTCCCTGTGCTGGATCGTGGCATGTTTTGTAGGTGCTGTGCCTTTCATGGTAACGGATTCCATCCCTAGGCTGGCAGATGCTTTCTTCGAATCATGCTCCGGATTTTCCACCACAGGATCTTCCATACTTTCCGATATAGAAGCGCTTCCTAAAGGAATCGCTTTCTGGCGTTCCTTCACCCACTGGATCGGCGGTCTGGGAATTCTGATCATAACCATCGCCCTCATGCCATCCCTTGGGATCGGCGGTCAGAACATAGCAGTTTCAGAAACACCGGGGCCGACACTGGACAAGGTAACTCCTAAGATGTCGGACACGGCCAAAACACTGGTTGTGATTTATATGCTGTTCACTGTTCTGGAAACCATCCTTCTGATGCTGGGAGATATGAACCTTTATGACGCTCTGATCCATACTTTCGGCACAGTTGGAACAGGCGGTTTTTCCAATTACAATAACAGCATAGCTCACTTTGACAGCAGCTATATAAAAATGATCCTCACCGCCTTCATGGTCCTCTGCGGTGTGAACTTCAATCTGCTTTATTTTTCTGTAAAGCGCGGACCTCGAATGTTCCTGGAAGACTCGGAATTCAAGCTTTATCTGTTCTTCTACGGGGTGATCGGTTTATTCCTGTTTGTTGCTCTGCTCATAAGCAGAACTTATACATCCTTCGCAGATGCTGCAGTGGACTCTGCCTTCCAGACTGCATCAATACTCACTACAACAGGCTTCGTATCTGCCGATTATGAAACCTGGCCGATGGTGTGTCAGATGGCCATATTGCTGCTGATGTTCATGGGCGGCTGCTCATCATCCACAAGCGGCGGCATCAAAATCGTCCGTATATATGTGATCCTGCAGCTCATCAGGCGCGGTGTGGCAACCAGGCTCCACCCAAATGTGGTGGAAAGCATCAGACTCAACGGTAAGACGATGCCTAGCGATACAGTGTCTGCCATCGCCAACCACATGTTTCTGTACATCGCTCTAGTATTCGCAGGAGCCTTCATCATTTCATTTGAAAATGCAGACCTTATGACATGTTTCTCGTCGGTCATAACGTGTCTTGGAAATATAGGACCGGGCTTCGGAGCCGTAGGTCCTGTGGAAAACTTCGGCGGTCTCACCGACCTCTCAAAATATCTGCTGTCCTTTTACATGATCGCCGGCAGGCTTGAACTTTATACTCTCTTCATCCTGCTGACGCCTAAATTCTGGAATCCGGATCATTAAGGAGATGTTGGCCCAATGGCAATAAACAATCTTATCAACTACAAAGCCATAGTAAGGATACTGGGCATCATATTGTTCATAATCGGGCTGTCGATGATTTTTCCATGGTTATATGCTGAAGTGACAGGCGATCTTTCTGCTGCACATGCGTTCAGGATATGTGCTCCGCCCACCATTATACTGGGCGGACTGATATCATTTTTCGTACGTGCACCAAGCGCCAGATTCAGAGCCCGAGAAGGGTATATCGTAGTGGCATCATGCTGGGTACTGGCTTCGCTGGTGGGCGCTTTTCCATATTATCTGTCGGACTTTACCAACAGCTACGTGGACGCGATTTTTGAATCAACCTCAGGCTTTACCACCACGGGATGCACTGCCGTAGATCAAGCCTTTTTATCCAGAAGCCTGATGCTTTGGAAGGCGATCTCCCACTGGCTGGGGGGAATGGGTATCCTGGTATTCGTCATTTCGCTGCTGCCTGCGCTCGGCATAAACGGACAAATGATCGCAAGGGCTGAAACTCCGGGTCCTGTCTTGGAAAAGATGACCGTAAGGATGAGTGACTCTGCAAAGGTGCTGTATGTAACATATCTTTCTTTCACCATAATAGAATTCATGCTGCTGATGCTTTCAGGCAAAATGCCTGTGTTCGATGCAGTTATAAATACCATGGGAAGCATAAGTACCGGCGGCCTTATGGTGAGGCCTGAAGGTATCGTTTATTATGACAGCTTGTATATCGAAATCGTCATATCGGTCTTCTGCATACTGTCATCTCTGAACTTCATCTTGTACCACTACGTTGTGACAGGTAAGGCATCGTACCTTTTCAAAGATATTGAGTTCAGGGCATATCTGATAATCATCGGACTTGCTGCCGCCATATGTACCGTGGGGCTTGCTATCCACAGCGACAGCACCTTTGGGGAAGCTCTCAGGGAATCATTCTTCCAGGTGATAAGTATGGCTACTACGGCAGGTTATACAAGAACGCCGTACACCGTATGGCCGACCGTCTGTCAGATGGCACTGATAACCCTGATGTTCATCGGAGGATGCGCTGCATCCACATCGGGAGGCATCAAAGTCATACGAATACTTGTAATGCTGAAGCTCATCTGGCGAGGCTGTATCAAGAGGATCCATCCTCGTTCTGTGGTGGCTGTAAAGGTCGGCGGCAATGCCATCTCCGCACCGGTAGTTTCACAGATAACAGTGTTCATACTGATGTATATGCTCATATTCCTGCTTTCTTCATTCATCGTTTCCTTCCAGGGCACCGACATGGAAACGACCATCACTGCCACACTGGCAATGATGTCAAACACGGGCGCTTCCTTTGGAGAAACTGCAGCTCTGGGCAACTTTTCCATGTTCCATCCGGCTCTTAAGCTTTACTTGAGCGCACTGATGATCGTAGGAAGACTTGAGCTTTTCACCATAATCATATTGTTTACCCGCAACTTCTGGGGCAGAGACAGATAGTCTCTGCTCTTTTTTATATATGGGCTTTGGATATAATCCTCCGGATTTCTGGCAATCCTAATCCTTGAGAAGATTCTTAAGGAGGATATCATGAAAGTTAAAGAATTGATGAGCACCAATATCGCCTGTATCAGTGAAAATACGCCGGCAGAACAGATCGCTGCCCAGATGCGAAAGAATAACGTGGGAAGCCTTCCGGTGTGCGACGATACGGGACATATCAAAGGAATAGTAACTGACAGAGATCTTGTCATAAGGGTGATGGCAAGGGAAGATGCTGAGGGCACGGATACTCATACTGTTCCCAAAACCGCTGCAGATATCATGACCACCGATCCCGTGACCGTTTCACCGGAGCAGAACATCCACGACGCGGCACTGCTGTTTTCCGCACATAAAATAAGAAGGCTCCCTGTTACGGAAGCCTCCCGGATAGTCGGTATGCTGTCTCTGGGGGATGTGGCTGTCAAACCTGTCTACATCGATGAGGCAGGCGATGCCCTTTCCGCCATCAGCCTGGCAGATGGTCTGCAAGCAAGAAGTTGATCTCCCGTCTGTCCGTATCCACATGATCCACCAGCACGGTCACTTCATCACCCAGTTTATATGTCTTACCTGTACGCCTTCCCAGGAGGGCGTATTTTTCTTTGATATGGTCGTAATAATCATCGTTGAGGTCTTCTATCCTCACAAGTCCTTCTATGGTGTTCGGCAGCTGTACATATATGCCAAAACCTGTGGCACCGCTGATGATACCATCAAATATCTCGCCGACATGATAGCTCATATACTCAGCCTTCTTGAGTTTTTCCACTTCACGTTCAGCTTCGATGGCCTGCCTTTCTGCGATCGAGGAGAGCTCTGCTGCATCCTGCGCCTTCTTTTTATAATGCTTAGTTATCTTATTGGCATCTCCGCCCTTTATCCACTCCTTGATGATCCTGTGTATCATCAGGTCAGGATATCTTCTGATTGGCGATGTGAAATGGCAGTAGTATTTAAGGGAAAGACCAAAATGTCCCTCGCAGGCGGTACTGTAAAATGCCTTCTGCATGGATCTCAATGTGACTGAGTTGACCACGTTTTCCATAGGTTTTCCTTTGACCTGCTCCAGCACTGAGCTGACAGCCTTTGGATGGATGCTGTCTGCATTGCCTTTGAGGATCACTCCCATGGACCTGAGGAAAGTCCTCAGCTGCTCGATCTTATCCGCAGCCGGCTTTTCGTGGACTCTGTAAACGAACGGGCTTTCCATCCAGTAAAAATGTTCTGCCACGGTCTCATTGGCCAGCAGCATGAACTCTTCGATAAGCTTGTTGGCACTTCTTCTGCTGGCGATGCCTATATGGGCGGGAAGTCCCTGCTCATCAAGGGTAATGTAGGCTTCATCCAAGTCAAAATCAAGACTGCCGCGGTCCTCGCGGTTTTTTCTCAGCCTGACTGCCAAGTTGTTCATCATATAAAGCCGGTTCTTGATATGGTCATATCTTGCCGCCACTTGCGGGTCGTTCTTCTCCAAAAGGTCAGAAACGTCGTCGTAAACAAGGCGTTCTTTGGAGTTGATAACGCTCTCATATATCTCATGGCTGACAACAGTTCCTTCCGGACTCACTTCCATATCTATGGAAAGGGTCAGTCTGTCCTTGCCCGGGTTAAGGCTGCATATATCATTGGAAAGGGCCTTGGGCAGCATTGGTATCACTTGATCTATCAAGTATACGCTGGTGCCTCTCTTGAG
Source organism: uncultured Oscillospiraceae bacterium (assembly GCA_964441805.1). Lineage (GTDB taxonomy): Bacteria > Bacillota > Clostridia > Peptostreptococcales > Anaerovoracaceae > Lentihominibacter. Next base: position 18,803 of record CAYTVH010000032.1, read on the forward strand.
GGCTTCCTTATCCAAAGGACTTCCTTCTTTGACATAATGGGTCACGTCAGCGATGTGTACTCCCAAAAGGTAATTTCCGTTGTCCAGGAGCTCTATGGAAACAGCATCGTCGAAATCCTTGGAATCGGCACCATCTATGGTAAAGATGGTCTTGTCTCTAAGATCCTTTCTTCCTTTTATGTCCTCTTCCGTCACACCGTGTTTTCTCAATGCCTTAGCCTCCGCTGAAGCCCTGCTCGGAAAGGTTTCACGCATACCGTAGCTTCTGGCTATGGCCTTGATGTCCCCACCCGGCTGACCTGCCCTGCTGATTATCTCGGTGATCTTGCCTTCGGCACTGTTGTATCTATCGGGATATCTGGTGATCTGCACGACGACCTTGTCGCCTCTCTGAGCTCCCGAAAAATCTTTCTTCCTAACAAAAATATCTTCCCTGTATTTCTTGCTTTCAGGCACCACAAAACCAAATTTCTTGCTTTTCTGGAAGGTTCCCACCACTTCGGTGGTCTTCCTGTTTATGACCTTGGTTACGATGGCCTCGGGAGAATTTCTCCACAGATACTCAGGAATTAGATCTATTTCGACTTCATCCCCATCCATGGCACTGCCCATGGAGTCCGGTGCTATGAATATGTCCTGATCTATTTCTTCACATGCAACAAAGCCGAAGCCCTTCCTGTGCTTCGACAAAACCCCTGTAAGTATATGTCGTCTCTTCTTCATGTCAGTGTCCTCCGCCTTATATTTTACAGCATAAAAGGTGGCATTGCCACCTTTTACTTGTCCGACATTATTGACCAACAGTAGACTCTTTAGTGTTGTTGGTATTATTGGTTTTGCTGTTTCCATCAACACTGTTCCTCATGCCGTCAGCTGCATCTTTGGCGTCTTTTTCAAGATCATCCACTGCATCTTCGGCACCGTTTTCAAGATCGTCCATAACTGAGCCATTATTATTGTTATTGTTCATGTCGGTGTTGTCTTCTGTAACAGTGCCGTTTCCTGCTTTACCGTCAGTGGTATCGTTATTGCCTCCGCATCCTGCAAACGCCAGAAGCGATACACACAGCACTGCTGCCAGAAGGATCCTTAACTTGCTCATCTTCTTTTTTCTCCTCTCGTGGTTTCTTCCATAGTGTTTGCAGAATGAGAGAAAGTTTTCGTGTTAATTTTTTGAAAAATAATGAGCAACAACCATATTATTCCAGATCATGTCTTGCTCCAGTAACATCTATCGTTTTTAAGGCAAATGTTACAGAGCACCGGCCGTTGTTTGCCAAAATAAGGATCAGAACACGAAAAAAGAGCCGCCGCATAAGCGACAGCTCTTCAAATTCATGTTTGGTTTTTCTTAGAATACGATCAGACCGCCGATGGATACGAACAGTGGTGCGAATACCA
>CAYTVH010000033.1:0-19233 GCA_964441805.1 uncultured Oscillospiraceae bacterium
AGTGGATACTGTTCCCCACCATCCGGCCTGGAATCCCCAGAATTCACCGAATGCTTCCTTTACCCACACGTACACGCCGCCTTCCGAAGGCATCACGGATCCGCATTCAGCAACCATGTTACTGATTGGGTAAGCCCAAATGATCGGGAATACCGCCAGCAGGATCAAGGTCATACCGGGACCTGTCTCAGGTATCATCTCTTCGATACCGAACGCGCCTGCTGCAACCAGACAATACAGCATGAATACTATTCCTGATACTTTGATATCATGCTTCTTAAGTCCGGCAACACCATGTTGTTGTTGGCTCATTTCTTCTTCCTCCTTTTTTAAAAGAGGCATGCGCTTAAACTTACGCATGCCCCACTTGATTCGCTAATCAGCCAACTTAATTTTAACATATACTTCATTATTCTCAACTATTATTTTGCTTATATTCTGTATAAAGCTGTCTCTTGAACAGACCGATCTTGTTTACCATTTCTCTGATATAGTAGTTGTGATACATAATGAACTTTAGCGCCTCGTCCAGATACTTTTCATGCCCATCACATATATTGGCTTTAAGTTGTTTTATGAATACTGCCAGGTTGTTTCTGATACTGATCTTGTCTCCCGACAAAGGTACATAAGCAATTTTCACCTGCCCTGTTTCCTTGTTATAAAAGACTGTATCCTCCGTAACGGTTATTCTTGCCGGAGTTATAAGATATTCAACAGACTTGCCCACTATCATCAGTACGCATTCAAGTATGTATAGGGCATCATCCGTCCTCTCGACACGATAACTGCTTAATGGTGCAAAACCGCTGCAGTCATAACATACGGTCTCACCCTCTGCTTCCCCCATGAAACCCATGGGCATGAAAAAGCTGCATTCTCCCGATGTGAGCATTATCTTTTCATAATCCCTGAAAGTGTTTTCTTGTACTTTTATACTGAACTCTCTGTTATCCCACATATAATACCTCCTTAACTGCATTATACTCCACCGCATTTGCTGCACGGAGAATAACCTTTATTCACAGCCTCACTTCGATCTATCACTGAAGTATGCCGTATGATTGAACTGCATGTCCCCCTGTGGTATGCAGTACCTTCACCCTCAAAACAGAATACTATGGTTCCTGCAGAAATATTCCCGGAATCACAAAGCCCGCAGCTGTTATGTTTTTTGCGGACTGCCGAAGTAAGGACTGCAGGCGATGCTGATGCCTTTACATAAGTACAGTTTTCTTTATGATATCGTTCTCCCGAATGGGGAAATATCCATACAGGTTCCTGCTGTTCGTATGTTGCAAGGCCCTCTGCCCCCAGGGGCGATGATCCTTCTTCAACACCTGTGAATCCTCTGAACTTTATCCCATAATCCAACTCGAATATGCGTGAAAATCCAAGAGGAAGCTGCATGTCTATTGCAGCTGTTATTCTGTATGATGTCAGATCATCCATCTTCCCGTCGCTATACATTACCTTCAAGCTTTCCAGCTTCATCTTACTAAGTCCGGGGTTATCGTCATTTATCCTTTTACTTACAGCAGGTCCTATGAGAGCTGTATTCACACTGTCATATGACATGGATGCTATTTTCGCGCTTTCGTCAGCCGCACCATGGATGCAGTTTTCCCATGTGCCTTCTATTTTCATAAAGTATCCAAAAGAAAGAATGGCAAGGATCACAAGGGGTAAGAAGATCGAAGCTTCTAAAGAATAGAATCCTTTAGTACTTTTTTTCATGTATATAAACCTTGCCATTCACATCTACCTCTACTGTTATGCCCGCTGCATATTCGCCGATCAAAAAGTCCCCGTCATGCTCTGCCCGCATGTTGATCTGAATAAGATCCATGATGCGTGCCAGTTTGATATTCTCGTCCTGAAAAAACAAAAGTATCTGCAGGTATCCTTCATAGTCATAACCTTTTTCTACAGCAGGTTTTACTGTACCCCCAAACACACCTTCTATCGCAGTGTCCAGTTCTATCGCCCATGTGCTGCTGTCTTTCACCATAGGGATCTTGTATCCCTGCCATAAAAGCTCCACATCGTTATCGGCTTCTGCGTACGCCCATGTGGATGCCAATGCCGCTTGAGTCGCTGCCGCCGCCGCACCGGGAGTCAACACCTGCGCAGCCGCTGCAAGAGCGGCCTGCTTTTCAGGATCAGAATGCAGATACGCCATGTTTATCGGGAAACGCATCGCCTTCAGTGCCATTTCCACCCTCTTCTCATTCTTCCTATCCGAAAGCTCTCCCCCAAGAATATATTCAGCTTCATTTCTAAAAAAGTGATCTGTATCAGCCGTATGCTCTTTATTGTTGAAATGACTTAAGATGTATCTGTTTATCAAGTATGCATCAGTCCCTGATTCAAAAGCCCCTTCCACTTCATCTGCTTTATCTGCAATAGCCTCTGCTGCAGCAGTAAGACTTCTCTTTGGTATAGATGCCGAGGGAAGGGATGTTATTGTAGGACCATGCCTTAGCACTCTGCCTTCTTCGGAACCATTATCTGTATTATCGTCCTTTTTGCCGGCTGCTGTCTTTATTAGCCCTTCTGCCTCCATGACTTTCATATGGTCTATGATCTGTTCTTTTATGATCGTCGGATCTGCTGTGGAAAATCTGCCGGCTGACACTTTGACAGACCTGATTTTTACATCCTCCACATCGTCAAATGAAAAGCTTATATAATCGTGTAATCTTGAAGACAGCTCTTCATCTGTGCCATTTATCAGAAACAAACCATAATCTTCATATAGATCCCTATTGAACTCGGATAATACCGAGTCTCCAGCCAGATTCACCACTGCATCAACGCTGCTTCTCGTGGTTTCTGCTTTTACTCCATATATCAAGGTGATCGCTATGGTCATGAGCGATGCCAGAATGACAGTTAGAAACACTGCACTGCTGCCTTTTTTGTTGTTATGTATTTTGATTCTCTTTATTTCATTCATCTGCACTGCCTTTAACAAAACGGCTGTATCTCACATAATCTGTCCCGTCTACGGAGTGGCAGCTGCCTTCCACCACGAAAGTCCCTTTCTTTTCAAGGATCCCTTGATGCTCCATGATCAAGTATTTTTTGCCGTATACCGTTCCGCCCGTTACCCCCTTGCTTGTATATATTTCTGCATCCGTATCTGCAGCATCACGGCTTTCTCCCATGTATACTGTTTGACCGCTCATCATCCCCGCTTCATTTCTCAGAGCCATATGGAGACGGCACTTTTCAGTCATTTGTGAGAAGAAAAACATTATTATGAGTATGGATGTTATCACTGCCAGGATCAGCACCGGCAAAACCACTGCCGCCTCCATGATATAACTGCCTTTCTTATTCATCAGAGATTATTGAGCCCTTCAAAAGTCTTATTTACAAAGTCTGTGATCTCTGTTTTGAATATGAGTCCCAGGGCGACCGCAAGAGCCACTAAGATCGCCACCTGAACAAGCTCCATCCCTTTTTTACTTTTTAACCTTACTATTTTCTCTTTCATCCTTTTCCCCTTTCTCATATCTGCTTTAAAGTTCCAGCAGTGCAGGTGTGACTGTAATGATTATGAGAACCAAAAGAAAAAGCATAAGCGGGAGTGTCAGTTTAGTCTCTGCAAGTCTTCCCATCTCCTCGCATCTTTTCTTTCTTTCCATCCAAAGAAGCTCTCCTTCACTTCTCAGCTTGTCGCTGAGTTCTGCTCCTTTATTGATATTATCGCTTATTATATTCGATATCCTCATCAGTTCCTGCACGCCGCTTTTTCTGGCAAAGTGCCTCAATTCCTTATGCATAGATCCGTTGGCAGTTTTCATCGATATGTATATTCCCTTTATATTTCTATAAAAGTAGTCATTTTCACCCCGGTCTGTCGATATGCTTTCTTCCACCGCTTTTTCAAAAGCGCTGGTCAATACAAGGCCGGCATTAAGTAAAAGCACCAGCCTGTTTATGAAACCCGGAAGCTGCCTGATGACATTGTTTTTGTCTTCTGCTTCTTTTTTTCTTATGGAGGCAAATCTTTCCCTATAAAGAAGCACTGAAATTATGACCATCATCAATGCGATGGGAAGCGTATTGGTACGATGCTCTTTCACAACTTTCCATTTTATTTCTTCTCCCGTATCCAGACTTGCCGGAAGACCGATCTTCTTTACGGAGCTGTCACTGTTTATGGTATCGACAATGGATCTCAGACTGTAATCAAGCCGTTCTTCTTCCGTCATCGTCATAGACGTCTCTTCACTTGTTTCATCCTCTTCATCTGTTTTTTCAGCTTCATAAGGCTCTACCATCACATCTATGTTTTTCTTATATACCTCTTCTTCGCCCATTATCTCTGCTTGAAGTGACAAGTACCCGCTTTTTTCTCCGGCCTCCGGCCTAATCAAGTAAAGCTGCTCGTCGGCTCCCTCTACCTTTATCTCATGTCCTGATGACATCGCCAGATCAGCAGCCATCAGCAGAAACCCTGCCACAAGGACAAATGTTATCTGTTTCTTTGTATTCTTTATTCTCTTTGTTTTCATATCTTTATTTCCGACATCTTTTCCATCAAGATCATCCCATATATCATTACAATCAAAGCTGTCGTCATTACCACGCGTCCCGCCAAAGTATCATACAAAGGCTCTATATACGAATATGAAAAAATGTTTAGCGCCAAAAGCATGGCCATAGGCATCACCGAAATGATCCTTCCTTCCATCTTTTTCTGGGATGTCAGGACTTTGATATCTCTGTCTATGGTTATTTTGTCCGTAAGTATATCCGAAGCCTGTCCAATTATCTTTTCCATGTCCCCTCCCGTATTCCTGCAGGTTATATAAACTTGCACGAAATCATTTATGTCTTCGCTCTTAGTTCTGAAAGCAAAGTCCTTTAATAACAGTTTGTCGCTCTCATTGTTCTCAGTGATACTTATACGCATATGCCTCAGCTCCCTCATTATCGGCTCGCTTCCCGCATACATGGCGGCAAGGTTTTCTTCAGCTTCTACAAGTGCTTCCTCCATCTGTCTGCCTGCTGCCACCGATGCCGAAAGAGAATAAAGCATATCTTTGAACTGCATATTCAGAGCATCCATGCGCTTTTGCGCCATATGTTTCTTGACATGCGGCATGATATAATAAACCAACACCCCTGATGGAAGCGCAATGATGATGCTATGGTAAAAAAGGTAAACCATCGTGAATATACAAATATACCCAATAAGATAAAACAGGACCTTCTCTTTTGTTGACAATTCATAAACAGAGTAATCTTTTATCATCCCGACACCCCTTAAAATCCTGCAAGCTGCAGCTTTTCAATGTTCACAAGACCATCTCCTAACCAGCCTTTATCATGCTTGAAAATGGTATTTATTTTGATTTTTCCATCTTCCATACCGCAAAGCTCACCTATCTCCATTATCTTCCTGCTTCCGTCTCTGGTCCTGCTCATGTGTATCATGATGTCTATTCCCTCTGTTATCTGGCTCCTTATGGCATCCACAGGGAAATCGGCAGCCTGCATGTACATGGCTTCCAGCCTTTTTAACATACCTTCTATGCTGTTGGCATGACCTGTACTTAAGCTTCCGTCATGCCCTGTGTTCATTGCCTGGATCATATCCATCACCTCCCTGCCTCTTACTTCTCCTATCACTATACGATCAGGTCTCATCCTTAAACTGGTTTTCACCAACTGTGACATGTCGACCTGCCCTTTTCCTTGTACATTGGCATTCCTGCACTCAAGCCTAACGATGTTTTCCACCTGCTCGATCTGAAGCTCAGCAGAGTCTTCTATCACTACTACCCTTTCATGTGGCGGTATGGCCTGAGAAAGTACATTCAAGAGGGTCGTTTTACCTGAAGATGTCCCTCCGCACACGAAGCAGTTATACCCTGCCTTGACCAGCTTGATGAGAAAAACTGCAGTTTCCATCGATAATGTTTCGTTTTCTATGAGGTCTTGCATTGTCATCACTTTGTCCGGAAATTTCCTGATGGTAAGGATAGGTCCGTTCAAAGCTACGTTCTTATACACTGCATTTACTCTTGAGCCGTCAGATAGTCTGGCATCGACTATGGGATTGAGCTCGTTTATCTCACGCCTAACTCCTGCAGATATCCTTCTGATCAGCTCCTCCAATTCTTCCGTGGTGTCAAACTTCACCGGAAGCCTTTCGATCCTGCCTTTTCTTTCTGCAAAAATGTCATCTTTACCATTTACCATGATTTCCGATATCGATTTATCATCTATATATGGCTGAAGTATATCCATCTCTTTTCTTAGGGACAAAAATATCCTTTGGATAAGCTCGGAGTTTTCCCTGTGGTTCAAGCAGGATGCCTTATCCATGGAAAAAACGTACTCTTCAATTCTTTTAAGGACCGTATCGTCGGAAAGATGTTCCTCTGTATCCGTTATCATCATCCTTATATCTGTCATATACTTTTTGATCTCATGAGTCGTATATTTTTCCATCGCTTCCATATATTTCCTTTCAAGGATATAATAAAACACCTGTAAAAATTTTACAAGTGTTTTCGTTCGACAAATTTCGACACCCGATAGAGATACTCTTCTGGGGATATCCGCCACTTCAGCGGGTCATGCTTCTGTTCTTACAATACCTGCACCCATTAAGCCTTCCGAAGCATTCGCTGCATGCCATAGGCGGCAGTACGTTTTCATTATCTGTGATCAGATATATTGCTGCCATGGATTTAAGCGGCACCATAATACCCGACTCCTTCACTTCTACTCCAAGCGCCTCCATATCAAGGATCTCTGCGAATTTGTGAGTGTCAGACGAAGGCATGCCGTAGTATCCCGGTCCGAATGGATCAGACATATACTGCCCTTCCCCTAAACTAGACTTCAGTGCTTCTTCAAACAGCACCTTGGTGCCATCGACGAATGCTGTTCCCCAGGTATCCATATATACCTGATGTCTCGCTTTAACAGCATCTTCTATATACCAGTCACCTGCCGTGATGACACACATGTATGCATCCATCACATTTTCATCTGCGATACGTGAGAAACCGTTACAGCTTATCTCCATATCTCCGACCTTCACCTTACCGCCGCTGTACACATCTTTTCCGAAGCGAGTGCATATGGCTTTGAGCTCAGCTTCAGGTTTTTCTTTTTCCAGCACTTCAAGAGCCTCGTTCATCATTTTCTGATGACGAGGCTTTGACAAGTCGAAATTACAGGACGCTATGAAAAACTCCTTTGCATGCTCGAAGACCTGAGCCTTTGCATAAGTAAAAATCTTATCTTTCATCTATTCCCCTTATTTACCGTAAAACTCATTTACTGCTTCGAAGAATGCGTCGATGTTTTCCCACTTGGCTCCCGGAGGGATGTCGCAGCCTGAAGAGATCAGGAAGTTAGAACGGGAAGCGCACTTTTCCAAAAGCTCAGTTGTCGCTTCTTTCATGGACTGCGGCGTGCCGTTGGTGAACTGCTCTGCCGGGTCTATATTGCCCATTGCCAAGAGGCCATCGGGCCACTCTTCCATGAACGCAGCCATGTCTATGGCATTACCGAAGTGGTAAGCATCGCATCCGTTTGAAGAAATGGATTCGATCATCTTTGGCGTGTAATTGCCGCAGTTGTGATACATCACCAGGAAGTCCTCCGACTTAAGAGCTTCTGCGATTTCCTTAACATAAGGAGCCGAGAACTTAGCTTCAAGTCTAGGTGAAAGCAGCCCTGAAAGAGGCTCTGCCATCACGATACCGTGGGCACCGATCGCCTTATAGCCTAACGCGTATTCTATGAGAAAATCTGTAGCTTTTCTTAGAACTGTATGGAGCAGCTCCGGCTTTTTCTTGCAGTAAAGCATAGCCTTGTTCACGTCCACCAGTCTTCCGGCCAGTGAGAAAGGCCCGATGATACCTGCAAATACAGGACGGTCTTCTATGAGGGCGAGTGCCTTTTTCATACCTTCAAGATATATTCCTATGCGGCCGCTTTCAAAAGTCGGTACCTTAAGCGCTTCTGCAGCTTCTTCATCAGGAACAAGGCACCCTACGACTGTAGGGACTTCATCGTCAGTGACTTTGATATCTGCTCCGAAAGCTTCCGCTTCCAGAGAAAGATCCATATAGCTTACTGCTGCCAGAGAATCTACACGATCTGCCACAGCCCTCATGCCCTTTGCCTGATTGTCGCTGTCTGAGATCAGCTCCTTGACGGAGATGTCCATCAGCTTGACGCATGGGAATGAAAGTATAGGGAATGGTTTTTTGATGGGAGCCGCTTTCACGTCTTCCAGCCATTTATGCATGTTCATATTCTAACCTGCTTTCTTAAGTATATATTTACAGCTTGGCTGCCGCTTCAGCCATGATTTCACGTACCAGTTTTTCTGTATTTTCATCCAGCGGACAAACAGGGTCTGCTGCCAGGATCTTGGCAACCTTTTCGTGGGCGTAGTCCAACATGTCCTTGGAGCCGTTTGCTTTCCATGTTTCGTATGAATCTCCCGGGATCAGCTTGGAGTTGTAGAACTCGTCCGATCTGAAAGCTTTTCTTGTGGACTTCTGCTTCAGGAAGTGTCCGCCCTGAGCTACTGCCTTGATGTCTTCAAAGTAATCCTTGTCATCGCATACATCGATGCCTTGATGCATCCTCATGCAGTGTTCAAAGATCTCCGCGTCTATGATCATCTGTTCAAGAGACATGGTCATGCTGCCTTCGATGAGACCGATGCCCTGGATAATATCCACCTGGTTCAATGTCAAAGGAACTGTAGTCAGGACCTTTTCCATTGCCGCCTGCATTCCGGGAGCATTGGCATCTGACAGACATCCTGCCACCATTGTCGGCAGACCATAGAACTTGCCCATCTGTACCATTGCAGCCATCATCAGTTCAGTCTCAACTGCACCTTCCAGGAATGCCCCTGTTTTCAGGTTGATCCTTCCCAGAGCCGATCCGAAGATCAGCGGTGTGCCCGGTGTGGTCAACTGGTAGATGACCAGTGAGCTGAGGCTTTCTGCATTGGCCAAAGCGATGTTGGAATAAAGGCTTGCAGGACCTGTGCTTCCGCATGCAGGCATCGGATACATCAGTACCGGTGCCTTGTATTTAGTCAGCGCCATGGTTCCTTCCAGCATCTCCTTATCGTGACAGAGCGGAGCTACTGTGCAGTATGTTGCCGAATATGTTTTTCTTTCAATGACATCTTCTTCAGTTCCGCCCAAAACTGCCTTTAATATCTCGATGATGTAAGGCAGTTCTTCTACTCTCTGTACTTCATCCTGAACGTGCTTGCAGCTGTTGATCAGGGAAGTGGCAGTCGCCCATACTCCTGCTGCTCTGCTGTTAGGAGTATCTTCAGGATGGATGCATGACCATAGGACTTTTGCCTGAGGGATAGCATCGAACACTTTGCCCACATCTGCCAGATCCTGCAAAGTCCCAAGTCTCTTTTCTCCTGTGTTGAAGTCGATGACGTTGGATCCGCAGCCATCCATGTTGAGGACTGTTCTGGCTGTCGGAAGCCAAATATCATGTTCTCTGTTTCTTGCTCCCAGCAGGAATTCCTTAGGTGCAGTTTCAAGAGCTGCATCTACCATTGCCTCTGTGATATATGCTACCTGGTCATCCCAGTCTATCTTAGCTCCACCTGTTTCCAGGATTCCCAGTGCCTGTTCGCTTGGGACTTTTACTCCCACTTCTTCCAAGATGCGGATACTGTCTGCGTGTATTCTCTTTATTTCGTCCGGGCTCAGCACCGGTGCTTTCATTATCATTTTAATACCTCCTGTGCCAGCTTTACTGCTGCGATGGCGTTATCTGAATATCCGTCAGCTGTGATCTTATCAGCCCATGCCTGATTTACAGGAGCACCGCCAATGATGACTTTCACATCGTCACGAAGACCTTCAGCCTTGAGCATTTCGATGATCTTGCCCTGCTCTTCCATGGTAGTTGTCAGCAGTGCAGACAGACCTAAGATGTCAGGATCGATTTCCTTTACCTTAGCGATAACGTCTTCGTTGAGCACATCTGTACCCAGGTCGTATACTTCGAATCCTGATGCAGTCATCATAGCACCTACGATAGTCTTTCCTATATCATGAACATCGCCCTGAACTGTTACGAGAGCCACCTTTGCTGCTGCGCCTTTCTGTGCGTTAGGATCGTTTTTCATGGCTTCATCAAGCACTTCCAAAGCGCACTTCATGGCATCTGCAGAGCATACCAGATCAGGCAGGAAGTACTCTTCGTCTTCATACAGCTGTCCTGCTTCCTGGATACCTGCCAGGAAACCTTCATCCATTACCTTCTGCAAGTCAAGGCCTTCTTCAAGAGCCTGCTTCGCCAGTCTTACCGCTTCCTCTTCATCTCCGTCCAGTACTGCTTCCTTCATCAGTTCATAAATTTCCATTTTTATTTTTCCTTTCATCCTTTGCCGCATTTGTTCGGCTTATTTCCTTGTTTCTATGGTTATATTGTAAGTAATCAGTGGTTTTGATTGGGGTAATATTTTGTTGATTAAAGGGTAATATTTTGATATCATGATCATATATAGAAATCATTTTCGGAGGGATCATGCAGTACATAGAAAAGATAGGATACAAGACAACAGCCGGTGTAAAAGCAAAGGTCGAGAGCATGGAATACTACCCTTTCCATCTCCATGACGATGCCATAGAAATAATATGTGTGCTCAATGGAAAAGTGAAGATTTCCGACTCGGCTGCAAGCTATACCCTTACTTATGGAGATGTACATATTTTCAATAAGAACGACCCTCATAAGATCGAGTCCGATGACCCTGAGAATATCCTGCTGACCATTCAGATAGACTGTCCTCATTACATGAGGCATTTCGACCAGCTGAACGACGCCTATTTCATTTGCGATACTTATGCAGACCGTGACCTTTATGCAGTGGATATAAAGCACCTGAGATTCCAGCTGGCAAGGATCTGCCGTGAGTATTCAGGCAATTATTCTGACATCAGGCTGGAAAAATATACGAAAGAGCTGCTCAGCTTGCTGCTGTCCCAGTTCAGACAGTATGTTTATAAAGAGGATGCTGACCGTCCTGCCAACATCGTCCGCCTGCAAAACGTGGATCAGATATATAAGAATTACGAGAGGATGTACAGGATCGTTGACTATGTATATGCCAACTTCCGCAAGAAACTCTACCTCAAAGACATCGCAGACCGCGAATTTTTGAGCGAGGAACATATATCAAGGAACTTGAAGGAAACCCTGGGTCTTTCTTTTACCCAGCTGATATCCCTGACACGCTGCGAAGAAGCCGCAAGACAGCTTTCTTCCACCGGCAGGACCGTAGATCAGATAGCAGAAAGCGTGGGTTTTGCAAATCGCAAACACCTGGCGACCCAGTTCAAACGCTGGTACCAGCAGACTCCGTCTCAGTACAGAAGTCAAATATTAAAAGACCTGAGCGCAGGTTCAAAAGTCAGGCTCAGGCCATTTGATTACGATTATGCTAATGTACTTCTTGATATGTATTTGGATGAGGGGTGATGTTTGATCATTATTCTCATTCCTGCTCTTCAACTATGCGGATGAATTCTTCCATGGCAGCATTGATCCGACGATGCTTGCTGCACAGATAATATGAATACATATTTACTTCTATGCCCTCCACCTTGATTTCCGCAAGGTTCCCGTTTTTTATGTGTTTTTCCGCCATGAATCTCGGTATATACGATGTGCCGTATCCTTCCAGCATCATGTTGATGATGGCACCTGTTGATCCCATCTCTATCACAGGCTTTGTTTCAAGACCGATTTTTCTCAATTCTTTTTCCAGTAAAGCACAGTATCCTATATCTCTGTCAGAAGTTATGAATTGATTCGATACGATTTCTTCAAGGCTTATGGTTTCCTTTCTCAATATGGGATTATCCGGATGTGTGACAAAAATTACAGGCTCACTTCTTTTTGATACCGTAAGGAATTCAGGATACGCATTTTCCTCATCCATACACACGAGAAAATCTATCTCTCCCCTGGCCAGCTTAAGAGTAGTATCTTCAGGATAATCCGATATCTTGACGATAACATTTACATCAGGATGAAGCTGCTTGAATTTTAGTATTATATCAGGCAGCACTCCCATGGCATAAGAAGATCCCGCACATATACGGATCTCACCTTTAAGTTTTCCTCCTGATACGACACTGTTCTTCGCCTCTTCTTCCGCCTTCAGCATATTATATGCATACGGAAGAAAAGCTTTTCCTTCCTGAGTGAGGCATACTCTCTTTCCGATCCTATCAAACAAAAGAACTCCCAACTCTTTTTCCAGGGATTTTATTTGTGCCGTTACAGCCGCCTGAGAATAGCCCAGGCTTTCTGCAGCTTTTGTGAAATTGTTGAATTCGACCACTCTTATAAAGCTGGCAACATTTTTGTTTTCCATGTCGTGTACCTCTTTAGTATCGATAAATATTTTTTATCGATATGATAAAAACCATTAGTTTTACAAATCAATAATACACTGCTATCCTTATTATTGCAAGAGCATGAAAAGGAGGCACAGTAAGAATGAGCGAGTATATCATTCAAGGTATTGGTTTTTTAGGATTGGTTTTCTTCATCGTATCGTACCAAATAAGGTCTAACAGAGCTTTATTCATGTGTCAGCTACTGGGCTGTCTGATTTTCTGTTTTCAGATGTGCCTCCTGGGGGCTTTCACCGGCGCCATGGGACTTCTTGTCAATATACTCAGGAATTTCCTGCTGCTTAAGATCAACGACTGGCGATGGGTCAAAAGCAAAGTAACTCTTATGGCTATCCTTGTCCTGCTGCTGGCCATGACCATATATACTTGGGCAGGCTGTATCAGTCTGCTGCCACTGGCTTCTGTCGGCATAACGACCATAGGCTACTGGACCAACAATGCTCAGAAGATAAGATTATCTCAGCTGTTCGGATCGCCATGCACCCTCGTCTATGATGTCCTCATCCGTTCTTGGGGAGGTGCCATGAGCGAAGCCATCACTATCGTATCCATAATAGTTTCAATATACCGCTTCGGCTGGACCAACATGGGAAAAGGCCAAATAAAATAGGATGCAGCATTGCATCCTATTTTGCTATTTTACCATATAAACGGCATCAACCTATACTTTACCTTTTGCTTATATTCACTGTAACCGTCCAGTTCCTTCTCAAGGAATTCTTCCTCGCCTTCGATCCTCTTGATGATTATTACAGGATATGCGAGAAAAATTATAAATGAAAATACAGATCCCAGTACTAACGGCATCGCCAAGAACATAAGCAAAGTTGCACTGTACATAGGATGTCTTACTATGCTGTAAAGTCCGGTGTCTACGACCTTCTGGTTTTCCTGAACTTCTATGGTACGACTGAGGTATGTGTTTTCTCTCAGCACTTCTGCGTAAATGATATACCCTGCTACGAAAACTGCAGCTGCACATACAGTCACGCCCATAGGCAGCACGTACCACCCAAATCGAACCCCTAACCCTGCGACGATAAAACCTGCCAGGAACATGAGCCCGCTAAGCTTTACGACAATACTCTGATCATTCTGCTTTTCTTTAGCAGCGAGCCGCTTCTGCAAAAGTTCAGGATCTTTTCTTATCAAAACAAGTCCCGCCATGAACATCGGTATGAATAATATCACCATCAGTATCCAGCCCTGTATGAATGCTAAAGTCCCGGCAGGCAAGAATATCAATACTCCTACCAGAACGACACCCAACAAATATTTAGCTATTGCCTGAATTAATAGTTTTGATGTCATATTGTATCCCCATAAATTAGAATTCATCTATTTTATCTCTTTATATCAAAGTAATGCTTGTTCTAAAATGTGTCTTATTTCATCTGCACTGTTCCAAAAGCAATATTTCATGAACAAAATCATAAGCACAAGCATAACAAACGGAATAGTAAATGTCATGTCAAATGGTTCTCCACTCAGCCATAATAATGCCATAAAAACACATGCTAACAATACGCCTAATGTCCAAATTGAACCTACAAGTATCACAGGGATTTTTAATCTCTGCTTTACTGTTATAACTGTTCCATTTTCTATTTCTTTGTATTTGCCCAAAGTATCAGGTCCGAAACTGTTCATCTTATACATCCCATTAACCGGGTTATATCCTGACTGTGTTAGCTTGAAACCGTTATCATGTACTTTACCCAGAAATGGCGTGTAGACCTTTTTTATATAGAAATTCTGGGAAGTCATAGTTGTTATGCCCATTATTCTTCTGGATATTTGCTCTGGTGTATATGGAACAACTATTTCAAATTTATTGTATGGTATAATTTTCATAGTCAGTGTTCCCTCCCATAAATTCAAATTTATCTTTCAATGCTCACTTATCCGCCAAGTATTCTTCTATAGCTTCTTCCACAGTTGCGTTTATTGAATTCTGGTTTGCGAATGAATATATTGCCAGCTTCTTGTGAAGTTCCGGTGCTATCCTAATATTGAAGCTTCCCTTATACATTTTTTCAGGTTCTATGCCCTTTTCACTGCAATAATCCAGATAACCGTCAACAGCTTCTTCAAAATCCTTTCTTAAAGTTTTTATGCTGTCTCCTTCATAAGATATAAGGCTTTTTATACCCAGTACCTTTCCATATAATGTTTCATCTTTATTTGAGAATTCTACATTGCCGTAGTAGCCTTTGTATTCTAAAAGATTCTTCATATCAATCCCTCTCTATCTAAAATGTCAAGTATCTGATTCAACTGATACCTCTTGATTTCCTTTTGTGGGTGCGGCTTATGCAATCTGCTCACAACCATCCCTCCCTTTGGCTATATTATACTTCATACGCAAAAACCTTGCAACTATATTTTAGTTGCAAGGTTTTGTTTTACATCCTATCTCACACTCTTTATATCCTGCAGCTGGAAGCGATAAATCACATATTCTTCGCCGGTTTCGGAATGCTTGGCTGTATCTATCACCAAATAATAGTCGCCTTTGAAGTGGTGGTAAATCCCGTTGATTTTTATTTCATTCATATAGATACCCTCATCTCTACAGTGCTTTAAGCAATGCTTCGATATCTTCTTCTGTAGTACCCCAGCTTGTCACAAGTCGGATAACGGAATTTGTTTCGTCGTATGGACACCAGGTATAAAACATGAAGTCCTTGTTAAGTTCCGCTATTTTATCATTTGGCACTATAATGAACACCTGATTTGTCTGGTGCGGCAGCCACAGCTTGTAGCCTGCCTTGGTAACACCTTCAGCAAGCTTGATCGCCAGCTGGTTTTCCTTCTTGGACAGTTCATAGTACAGGGAGTCCTTACCGCCTTCAAAGAGGGCTTTCAGCTGGATCGGGATCAGGCGTCCTTTTGCAAGCAAAGCGCACTGACGCTTGATCATATATCGGAAGTGATCGTCGAATTTTTCAGGATTTACCATGACCAGTGCTTCTCCGAAAAGTGCACCGATCTTAGTGCCGCCTATGTAAAATGCGTCTACCAGATCTGCGATTTCTTCGATCTCAAGATCATTGGTCGGCCATGTAAGAGCAGTTCCGAGGCGGGCACCGTCCACGTAAAATGTCAGCCCGTACTTACGGCAGCACTCGCTGAGCGCAGTCATTTCTGCTTTGGTGTACACGCCGCCGTTTTCTGTAGGATGTGTGATATATACCATCTTAGGGATCACAGTATGTTCGTCTTCATGATGGAGCAGTGCCTTTTCTATGTCTTCGGGACGCAGCTTGCCATCAGGAGTCGGCATTCCAAACTGTCTGTGGCCGTTCAATTCGATGGAGCCTGTTTCGTGCACATAAATATGACCTGTTGCCGGAGTGATAACGCCTTCATAAGGTCTGAGGCCGGCAGCAATCGTAGTGGTATTACAAGGAGTGCCGCCTACGAAATAGTATACGTCAGCATCCGGCTTACCTACCCATTTGCGGATCATATCTGTACATTCATCGCTGAAGCGATCCAGACAGTAACCATCAGTATGTTCCATATTGGTATCCATCAATGCCTGCATGATCTTTGGGTGAGCCCCCAAACTGTAGTCACTTAACAAATAAATCATATCGTTTTCCTCCCTGATTTTATTAAAAAAGCATTCGCTCCATATCTTCTAAGACCTAACGGTAAATTAAATCAATAGCTTTTTATCAAATTGGGATCTGCCTACTTCTTTTTCTTTGGTGCAGGAAGTTCATCGTACATAACATCAAAAAGTTTTGCCAGAAAGTCCTTGTCATCAATATATACCGCCGACTATTTTCCCGCGATAATAGATAATATACTCGCCCATCATTGCTTTGTATGTTATATCTTCCAATTCAGATAGCTGATCTAATATAAAGTTTAGATACTCTTTGCTTGATGCCATATTCCACCTCGCCAACTTCAAATTTCTGCAGCCTTTACAGCTCCACAACATTTGCCGGATATCCTATTGCCTCTAAAAAAAGAAGTAAATCCGGTGTGTTGATGAAAAGGGTCTTCTCGTTAGTGTTTGGGTGGAAGCTCATTCTTTCTTCACCAATGATTTCTTTATCGATATAGACTTGTATATCTTTATCTTCGTTATTCAAAAGACCGAACGGAGATACGATCCCCGGCACCAGCATCATCTTTTCCATCAAGCTTTCAGGTGATGCCATTTTTATCTGCTTTTCCTCGACCATATCTTTGAACTTGTCCATATCAAGCCTTTTCGCATCATCCATGATCACCAGGTAAAAGTTTCTCTTTTTCTTGTTTGTCATGAACATGGTCTTTGTTCTTACGCCTTCGATCCCTTCTATGAATTTATCGGCCAGTTCGATAGTTACAGCAGGTGGATGCTCAACTATCTGACATGTTATATTAAGTTCTTTCAACTTTTTATCTGCTTTGTTGAAAAGTTCCATTTTCCTACCTCGCTATATACTTGGCAACTACTTGTCTTAAGTCCCAACTTAATCGTGGAAATCATTATGATTCGTTGACGAATTTGCCACACATATGTTCAGGTGTCAGTTCAAGAAGTATCGTTCCTTTGATACTTGCTTTGATCTCTTTGTCTATCCACTCATCGTCCAGTGTGAACTTGTAGCAAAGCTTTCTGGATATGTCTTTAATGATATCCTGATCTGTAATGATCTTCATTCTGCCAAATACAATAACACTCTGGATATCCAGTCCCCAGAAACCATCTACCGGCTGTGGGTCACTCATAACACAAAACGAAGCTTTATCATGCTTATTGATCGCATCCTTTCTATGACCGTAATTGCCGCTGTGGAAATATATCTTTCCGGATTCTTCATCGTAAAAATGATTCAGTGGTGTTCCGTATGGATAATCTTCATCTCCCAGCACACATAAAATGCCTCTCTTCTGGTTTTTCAGTATTTCTATACATGCCTCTTCTGAGATCGCCTTGTTCTTTTTCGCCAGTTTCCTAAACATGATCTTTCTCCTTTTCTTCTTAAAAATGCATCCGCATACACATCTTCTAAGACCTAACGATGCGCTGACGGATGCATTAAACATCTCCTACCCGGTGGCAGTATCCAATATTTACTTAAATCAATCATATCACAAGAATAAACACCATGCAAATTATAATTTACAATCCGCTGCAAATCGGTATTTGTCTATCGCTTTTTATAAACAACCAGCTCCGGATTCTCACCATTTTCTTCAGTTTATTTGTATTCACTATATAGCCTTGGGAGGATTTCACACAGATTTCGATATTCTATACAGCAATGCTCCGCCATTCCCCGTGCCATGTCTTCTGTAATAATTTTCTTTCTTAGCAATGGATTTTTCATTGTCTTTCCGAGCCAAAATCTACTGATCATAAACAATCCATCTTCTGTCTTTTTAAATATGTGTGCCATCTCCGTATGCTTGATCAAATTGTTGAATGCGCCAACATGACCGCAAACGATTTTTATGATATCATTCTCCTGCATTAACTGCTTTGAAAACCCAAACTGCTCCGGTGACGCGAAGTCGATTCGTAATGGCATTTTCATACCGCCTATTCGCTCCACAGGATATTGTGTATTTGGTATAAATTACGGAACATTGGATCGTTCAAAAAATCCCCTGTCTTTCTTATGGTATTTAATACTGATATGATCATTGGGGTACCAAACTTGGTATCGAAGGCTGTCTTGTGCATGCCACCAGAACCACCATTCAATCATCTCTACGGAAATATTTGGCATGGGACAAACCATAGATACCAAATAGGTTCCATCGTCCATTTTTCTGAATCCGATTTCATTATGCAGTTTACTATTTGTCAATATTTCATTTTTACGCTCAAAAGTAATCGCTGTGATTTCGTTTTTAGATAATGCTTCTTCTATTTCAGAAGGCATTTTCGGTAGTGGTTTGTTTAACAATTCTTTTAAATCCATTTGCTGTACCTTTCATCTTTTTCATTGCCGTACCTACAACACAAATTCTTATTTAATCAATACAAATCAAGTCAATCAATACTTTCTCTTAAGTATCATATGTGCTCCCCCATACAGTACAAGCATCAAACATACTGCCATGGCTGCTGCCGTTGAAAGCAGTTCCTGCCCCATCACCTTGAATACTATTATAAGCACTGCCACTACGAGAATAAAAATATATCCTGCCCATGCCCAGGCTTTATTCCTAATGAAATGATTGCGTTCATCATTGATTTCAACTTCCATCTTTTCACGGTAGACTTCATTCTTACTGAAACGATAATATCTAAGCAGCTGTAAAGCACCGATGACTGCCAGCCCTGAGCCCATGCCATTCCAAAAGCTGTCGACCTTGCCTGCAAATCCCAGACCTATCAAGATGAAACCAATTATGAGCCAAACAACACTCATTACCATTCTTTTATCCTTCTTCATATTATAAATCCCCCTTTATAATTCTTCATCATCAAATACAAAAACTTCTTCAATAGTCATGTCAAAATACTTGGCTATCTTATATGCCAGCATGATGGATGGATTGTATCTGCCGTTTTCCAGAGAGCTAATGGTCTGTCTGGAAACACCCATCTTTTTCGCCAGTTCATCCTGACGGATGCCCTTTTCTTTTCTTATCTCTTCTATCTTGTTTTTCAAAACATCACTCCCATTCATGTAAAGTTTGCTTTACCTCTGTTATGGCCAGAGTATACCTCCTAATATTTCTTATGTCAAGTGCGCTTTACATATTTTTATAAAAAAATGAGCCACAAGGGCTCATTCCTTTATTTTGTTCATCAAGC
>CAYTVH010000034.1:0-18619 GCA_964441805.1 uncultured Oscillospiraceae bacterium
CGTCGTTTCTCGCGACAGCTTGTTCATAATACCAAATACCTCTCCACTTGTCAACGACTTTTTTCAACTTTTTTCGATTCTTTTTTTGAGACCGATATTAACAGTTTTATATGTTTGCCATTTATATAATGGTAAGAAGCAAATATGGCAGCTGCAAGTATATGAAACGGCAAATCTGCAAACAATATCTTTTGACGGAGGTGAACATATTGCTTGTTATATTAGTCAGAACCATGTTGCTTTACCTGATCGTATTGTTTGTATTACGTATAATGGGTAAAGCTGAACTTTCCAAAATGTCACCCTTCCAATTGGTTGTGGTGTTCATGATCGCCGAGCTGGCATCCATACCTATAGAGTCTACGGATGTCTCCATGATAACAGGTGTTACTGCCATATTCACATTGATGTTTCTACAGATCTTCATATCTTATATTTCATTGAAAAGCGAAAAGCTGAAAAACTTTTTCAGCGGTAAGCCCAGCGTCCTTATAGAAAAAGGACAGATCAATCATAAAGAACTGAAGAATCTGCGCATCACCATAAATGATCTTATGGAGCAGCTGCGCCTTGGCAATGCCGCGTCGCTCTCTGAAGTGGAATACGCCATCATGGAATCGAACGGTGACCTTTCCATCATACAAAAGGCGTCCTACAAACCCCTCACTGCACAAGACATGTCAATAGAAAAGCCTCGTGAAATAATGCCTGTAGTATTCATTTCCGATGGGATCATGTATCGAAAAAACGTAGCTATTTCAGGCTGGACAGAAAAGGAGCTGAAAGATCGGCTTCTCCTCCACGGGATAACTGACTATACCAAGGTGTTTCTCGCTTTCTGTGACGGTAATTCCAAACTGCACATATTTTTATGTAAAGACGGCAGCCCTTATGCCGCTGAGGTGACATCATGAAAAATCTTATAGCGTCCATATTATGCCTCCTGCTGCTGCTTATCCCATGGCTGATCTACGATAGATACTCTGTCGATACACTGGGATCCTTCAACAATATAATTGAACAGGAAATCATCCCTGCTTTGGAAAAAGAAGACTGGGATTCTGCTGAGAAAAGCTTCAATAATGTGGCAAAGGACTGGGAAAGATTTGAAAACATATCGGAATTCTTTTTAGACACACAGGCAGTAAGTGAAGTTGACGAACTGCTTTATAAAACTAAATATCATATAAAAATGCATGACAGTTCCAATGCTGCCGCCAGTTCTGCAGAGCTTACACATATGTTGAGTTATCTCCACCAAAACGAAGGTCTTTCAGTGGGAAACATCTTCTGACCTATAAAAACACATCTTGTATTTTGATCGTATATTTGGTTACATCTATTGTGCGATCAACTTCCATATGATAGAATAAGACTGCGTAGAGTAGATATTGTGCGTAAAGTGTCACAGGATGGGATGTTGCCTGTGAACGAAGGTTGTGACCGCGGTACAATGTCGCGTCCGCTACTACACTTGGGTCCGGGCTCAAATAACTTCTGCCTCAATAGTGTAGTTTGATCTACGACTATTTGAGAAAGGAGTTTTTTTAATGGAAAAAAAGTCAGCTACCAACCGTCTGGTAATAATGGCGTTCCTGATAGCTCTTGAAATCATATTGACCAGATTCTGTTCAATAAACACACCTATCCTTCGTATAGGCTTCGGATTTCTGCCGGTGGCAATGATAGGTATATTATATGGACCGATTTGGGGAGCTATCGGTTATGCTGTAGGCGACATACTGGGAATGATGATATTCCCATCAGGAGTTTTCTTCCCCGGATTCACCTTAACAGCCGCTTTGACCGGTTTCGTGTTCGGCATCTTCCTCCATGACAAGGAAAAGATCACATGGAAAAATGTACTGCCTGCCAGTCTTATAATAATCCTTGGTCTTAACCTTTGCTTAGACACTTTCTGGCTGTCTATCATGATGGGAGACGGATTCATAGCGCTTCTGCCCACAAGGATATTCAAGTGTGCAGTGATGCTGCCGATACACCTCATCCTGATACCTCTGGTATGGAACAGGATACTGTCAAAGATCCCTGCAATATCAAGATGAGTACTTGCCGCATTTGTCGCCAAACCAGCCTCGTGGTCGGCCATCACACTCAATGGCAGTAACTCTGCAGTTATTGGCGCATCCACCGCAATGGTGCTCTTTTATGTCGATACAAGCCTCGCCTGTTTCAAAGCCTTTGAACTTTGTGACTCCGAGGCTTTTTTCTTTTGCCAGAAGAGCCGCTCCGTATGCACCCATTACCTTGTGTTCTTCAGGTACTAAAACTTCACATCCCAGCAATTTTTCAAAAGCCTTTCTCATGCCTTTGTTTGCTGCCACGCCTCCCTGAAAGCATATCTTGGGTTCTATTCTCTTACCCTTTGCAACATTGGACATATAAGTGACTGCCAGGGCGTGGCACATCCCTGCCAGCAATTCTTCTTCAGGCACGCCCATCTGCTGTTTGTGGATGATATCCGATTCTGCAAAGACTGCACATCTTCCTGCAATGGGTGCCGCCCTTTGTGCAGATGCCGCCATATCTCCCATTTCTTCAATCGACACTCCGAGTCTTGAAGCCTGGCGATCGAGAAAAGATCCTGTCCCCGCAGCACACACTGTATTCATGGCGAAGTCCGAAACCAGCCCATCCCTCATGATTATTATCTTTGAATCCTGTCCGCCTATTTCTATTACTGTACGTATCTGCGGATCTATTTCGGCTACTGCCCTCCCATGTGCCGTTATCTCATTCTTTATAATATCAGCGCCTGTTATGGCTGCTCCCAGATGCCTTCCGCTTCCTGTCACACCAACTCCCGACACATCATCGGAATCATAATTTTTGCTCAGCAGCCAAAGACCTTCTTTAACGGCTTCCGAAGGTTTGCCTGCCGTCTTGAGGTAGTGAGTCTCAACAATGGTGCCATTATCATCCATCAAAACCAGATCTGTACTAATTGATCCTATATCTATCCCCAGCCAGTACATCTCTTCTCCTCTCCAGCATATCTATAAATGCCTCTATTCTTGTCTCGTAACCTGCCTGTCCGCCCATTTCATCATAGATAAGGTGCAGTATATTCAGGTCTTTTTCCTCCTGTACTGCCTGACAGTAAGCCTTTGTGACTATTTCAGGCATACATCCGGCAGGCATTATTTTGATGATGCCGTCACACCACCTGTCCTTGATTATTCTATCTGCCGTTTCCCTGCCATATCCACCCACATTAAAGCTGATAGGCTTATTCTTGAAAAGCATTCTTTTGACCTTTTCGGGGATCACCGCATTCCCCAAGGTGTATCTTATCCACCACCATATGTCTATATGACGCTTCACACTGCATCCCATGGTCATAAGTTTCTCTTCAAGCCTGCCATTTGCCATTGGCTCAACAGAAGTGTAAATCTCCCCTGCCACCATCACTTTTACGGGTCTTGCACCTTTTTTCCTTGGAAAAGCGCCAAGCTCCTTTTTAGCCCCCTTAAGGATGCTGAAACACTGCCCAAAGGTTCCTGCTTCAGCAAGAGCACTTTCCGTCTTCTTAAAGAGCGTCAGCGCCTTCTGAGGCTCTTTTAAATAGCCTGCTTGAAGCTGCAGCTCAGCTCTAAGCCCATCTATCTTATGAATAAGCCTCAAGGCCAGCATTACTCCTTTTATCTTGCTCATGGTATCTGCACCGCCGGCCGAAAGAAGACGATCGAACCTTCTTACTGATTCCTTCACACCTACCGATGAGATGGTGTCCAGCAATATCCAGTTGAATTTATATCCTGCTTCGTCAAGGACGTACTTTAGCAATTGTCCATATTGACCAAGCCTGCATGGCCCATCGGTAGCAACCATCAAAGCCGTATCCGCTCCCAGCTTATATGCCTTGGCAAGGTTGCCTGCCATGAATTTAAAGGGTACGCACATTTCTTCAGGGGAAATCGCTCCTCCTTCAGAAAGCGCGCTCTCATCGTTATTCGGCGGAACGACGCACCCCACATTTAAATACGACAAGAGTTTGGCCACCGATATGTAAAGCGGCCCAAAGTGCGGAAAAGTCACCATCATGATGCACGTCTCCTTTCAAGTAGATCTGCGAATGCTTCAAGTCTGGTTTCAAAGCCTGCATTTCCTTTATGTTCATCCAGTTTAAGTACCATCAAAGGTGTATCGCCAATATGATGCTTTATCATTTCTACAATAAAAGCATCAGGCCCGCATGAAAAAGAAGACATGTATATGATACCTTCCACCTGTTCTTTAAGACAAACAGCCGTACCCAAAGTTCTGACGAGAGATTCCCAAAAAGGTGATTTGAGGAGCTTCAGATCCTTAACGGCTCTTTCTTTATCTTTTTGCAGCACTGCCCTTTCCGTGACGGTATCCAAGCCAAGCTCATCGAGTCTGTTGAATATACCGCCGTTGGAATACTTGTCGTAGACGTTATAACAATGCCCCAACAGGAGAACCTTCCCAATATTGGGAAGGATTATTTCTCCTTCTTTCAATTCCGGAGTGAATTCCCAGGCAGCCTCCACATACATATGTCTTTTGCCTGTGGATATATCCTGCTGATATCCATAAGCATCTTCGAAATTTTCATGGAATCTTCCGCGATCCATACCCAGTTCGCTGCAAACTTTCCACAGTTTTTTCCCCGTGTCCTTTTTGTTACTGAAATCAATGGGATCCGTCGTTATGATCTTTTGACGATCTTCCATTCCCATCATAAGTTCAGGCAGACCCAGCTGCTTGGGACATAACCATCTTCCTCTGTGGTCTTTGGCCAGTCTGGGCACAAGAACTTTGTCACAACCATCTGCCAGTATATTGACTTGTCCTGCCGTTAATTTTATAGGCAGGCACACCTCATCTACCGTTGTCTTTGCTCCTCTTGATAAAGTTTCATCACTGTTTTCGATTCCGGTTATTATATTTACTTCAGAGTTTTGAAACAGCCTCTGAATAAACCCATAATAATCGTAATAAAATGCTCCCCGCGGAATACCCAAAAACATAAAAAACCTCCTGTCTTGAATCTAAATAGATTCTTGACAGGAGGTCATTATTTTATTCTATTACCGTGTACATACCGGCGGCATCTTCCTTACGGCATGATTCAGTAAGGGCTTCGACTTGGACTCTCAAGCTGCCATTACCAAACTGTATGAAGATCTCATCACCAACCTTCACTTCCAGTCCCGGTTTAGCAACCTTGCCATTGACTGTTATGCGGCCCTGTTCACAAGCTTCTTTGGCGACAGTTCGCCTCTTGATGATCCTGGAGTTTTTCAAGTATTTATCTATACGCATTTTTTCCTCCGTTTTTTAAGGATAATAAAAGGGCAACATCCGTTACCCTTTGTTGTCGACTCTTATTTGTTTACTGCATCCTTCAGAGCCTTACCTGCCTTGAATACAGGAGCCTTTGATGCATCGATCTTGATAACTTCGCCAGGCTTTCTAGGGTTTCTTCCCTGTCTTGCCTTTCTCTGACGAACTTCAAAAGTTCCGAATCCGATCAGCTGTACCTTTTCTCCATTTACTAAAGCGCCTTCTACACTTGATACGAAAGCGTTAACTGCTAATTCTGCATCTTTCTTAGTGAAACCGGTTTTTTCTGCTACTGCAGCTACTAATTCCGCTTTATTCATCAATAAATCCTCCTTAAAATTACTAACACAAAAAGCCCATCCGACCCTTTGCCTTGCTATTGTCCCATTTTTCAACGGTTTTGTCAAGGTATTTTGAGTTAAAGTACAGTTTTTTTCATATAATTACCACAATCGTAATTTGTCACAAATCACTGCTAATTTCCTGCCAAATGAGATGGTCATCATCTCTTCACGTTGGATGGTTTTTGTTTTCAATACCATGAGTCCGTATACAGCCACACCGATGACAACTGACAACAATGTTGCAACTCCATTGCTGTCCAAAACCACATACAGACATTTATATGCCACAAATACGATCACGCCCATAACCAATGCCGAAATCAATGGTTTGGTAACTGTAAGTTTTACCGACAGCTTTACTCCGGTGTATTTTTTCAGCGCCATATAGTCGAGCACTGCCGCAACCATATATGCAGAAACAGTACCTATGGCCGCCCCCATTATATTGATCGAAGGGATAGCAGTAAGCACCCATGTGAGTATAAGTTTCGCAATTACACCTATAAAGAGATTTCTTACAGGTATTCCGGGTTTTCCAATTCCCTGCAGTGCGCCGGTGATTATGCTCAGCGCTGCCAGGAAAATGAATCCG
Source organism: uncultured Oscillospiraceae bacterium (assembly GCA_964441805.1). Classification (GTDB taxonomy): domain Bacteria; phylum Bacillota; class Clostridia; order Peptostreptococcales; family Anaerovoracaceae; genus Lentihominibacter. The sequence goes on from CAYTVH010000034.1 coordinate 6,268, forward strand.
ATGGAAAGAGCCTGCAGGCATGGTGCAGCACTTATTGCACTTGCACGCTGTGAACTATAAAGCAACAGCAGCACCGGTTCCGAAAGTACAAACAGTCCAACCGCAGCCGGTAAAGTTATTATGGAAGTCATTCTTACTCCCAAAGAAATGTTGTTATGGAGCTCAATTCTGTCTCCCAGTTTATTTGCTGCCGAAACCATCGGTACAAGGCTGACTACTATTGCCTGTATCAATACCAGCGGGAACTGAACCACAGGGCTGGCAAATCCTGTCAGCTGTCCAAACAAGCTTTCCGCTGAAGTTCTGTCAAATCCTGCTTCAAGTAATCTTGTCATTACAACACTTGAATCCACTACATTTACTATTGGCATGATAGCCGCACCTATGGTGATGGGCACTGCTATAGCAGCTATCTTCTTAAGTATGGTTCCACTTGGCTCCCTTACATTGCTCTTATCATTCTTTATTCTTTGTTTGATCTGTTTTCTGGCCACTAAATAGAATATTATCATGACCAGCAAGCCTCCGACCGCACCTGCAGATGCTCCGAAACATCCGCCTGCAGCTCCACGAGCCTGCTCACTTTCGGCAAGGGCAGAATATGCGCTGCCCATAAGAATAACAGCAAGGGCAAGTCCGCAAATAACTCTGAATATCTGTTCTACTACCTGGGATACTGCAGTTGAGGTCATATCCTGCATTCCCTGGAAGTAACCTCTGTAGGCAGACATGATCGGTACCAGCAGCAAAGCCGGTGCCATAGCCTTCATTGCCAGTGCGGAACCCGGATTATTTATCATGACAGCGATGGTATCGCTGAAGAAAAACAGGATAAAGAATCCCACAACACCTATCGCAAACATAAGCGCCCTTGAAACTTTGAATACCCTCTCCGCTTCGCTGAACTGTCCCACAGCATATCTTTCTGCGACCATCTTTGATATGGCTACAGGAATGCCTGTGGTCGCAAACACCAGCAGAAATCCGTATATGGAGTATGCAGGTGTGTAATAGGCCATACCTACATCGCCTATGAAGTTTGCCAAAGGTATTCTGAAGAATGCCCCTATGAATTTAACGATTATTCCGGCTGCAGCAAGTACTACAGCTCCTTTTAATAAAGATTTTTTAGCCATTATTAAAGCCTTTCAAGTATTTTCTTAGTTGACCTTTCTGCTTCGAATATGGTCTTTTCTATATCTATAGTCGTATATTCCCCATCATCGTAGAGAACTCTGCCATCCACCATGGTCATCACAACATCCTTTCCTGAACCAGAATACACCAGGTTGTTGATGAGATTGTGAACAGGATGCATATTAGGTTGTGAAATATCAAGAACTATAAGGTCTGCTTTGGCACCCGTTTTCAGTAGTCCGCTGTCTGATCTGCCTTGTGCCTTAGCACCCCCATAAGTGGCAGCACGAAGGGCATCTGCAGGAGTTACAGCCGTAGGATCAGCTGTGTGTGCTTTGCAGCCTATGGTCATTACTTTCATTTCTTCCATGAAATCCAGGCTGTTGTTGCTGGCAACACTGTCTGTTCCTATAGCCAGATTTATGCCCTTATCCATGATTTTCTGGACGTTGCATATGCCGCTGGCAAGCTTCATATTGCTTACGGGATTAGTTGCAACAGTAACGCCTTTCGCCTTGAATATTTCCAGATCGTTATCATCAGAATATACACAATGGGCTGCGATCGCAGGAACATCGAACAGTCCCATCTTCTCAAGATAAGCAGCCGGTGTGAGCCCGTGTCTTTTTATACAATCTTCGTGTTCTGACTTGGTCTCGGAAACATGGATATGCATGATAGTATCGTCCAGTGACCCGGTATATTCTGCAAGAGCCATGGCAGTTTCAGGATTTGAAGTATACTCTGCATGAAGGCTCATATCTACTTTTATTCTTCCGTCTGCAGCATTATGAAAACCATTGTAGAAACTCTTCATCTCTCCAAAGCTGGCCAGCTCCGATACGGCAGCTCCCATTGGGTTGGTTATGGATCTTGATATGTTGGCTTTTGCTCCGCTTTCAATGACAGCTTTAGCCATATCATCACAGAAATAATACATATCGCTTGTGGACACTATACCGTATCTCAAAGACTCAGCCATCGCCAGCATGGTTCCCCAGTAAACAGCCTCGCTGTCAAGCTTGTCTTCAAAGGGGAATATTTTCTTGAAAAGCCAGTCCTGGAGTGCCATGTTTTCACCGTATCCTCTCATAAGAGACATTGGTGAGTGACCATGTCCGTTAAAAAAGCCACTCATCAGCAGCTTACCTTTGCCGTCATATTCTCTTGAATATGGCCCATCCGGTTTTTCACTGCCGATATATGATATTCTGTCTTCCTTTACCAGGATATACATACCCTGCTGTATTTCAAAATCGTCATTTAATATTGTAATGTTACTGAACAGCATCATATTTCCTTTCTACATAAGAGGTGCAATAAGTCTCAGTATCTGTCCAAGAATCTTGTAAAATTTGTTGTATTCTTTGCAGTCCTTGATCGTAATCTTCCTGCACTGTTTCAACGTGCTTTGAAAATCGGATTCCACATCCATGATAACAGGATTCTTCCATATATACGCTGCACATTCAAAATGAAGGAACAAGCTCCTGTAGTCCAGATTTATGGTTCCTACTACTGCTTTCTCATCATCTGATGTGAACATTTTGGCGTGAATGAATCCCGGGGTATATTCATATATTTCAACACCTTCGGAAATAAGCTCCTGATAATGGGTCCTGGCGAGCCAGTAGGCATACTTCTTGTCCGGGATATGAGGCAGGATCAGCTTGACTTCAACACCTCTTTGAGCTGCAAATGTCAGCGCATCCACAAGTTCTTCGTCAATGATGAGATACGGTGTCATGATGTGCACGTAATCGTTTGCCCTGTTAAGGATATCAAGGTATACTTTCTTGCCGAGTTCTTCGTCGTCATAAGGGCTGTCGCCGTATGGAACGATATATCCGCCATTTCTCATTCCAGCTTCGATATATCCGCCGTTATACATATATCTGCCATAGTTTTCTTTTTTCTTTTCGGTTATATTCCACATCTGCAGGAACATTAGGGTGAAACTGTTGACCGCCTCACCTTTCACCATTATTGCTGTATCTTTCCAGTGTCCGAAACGCTCTTTTCTGTTTATATATTCATCTGCCAGATTGATTCCTCCCGTAAAGGCTGTGTGTCCATCAATCACCAGTATCTTACGGTGGTCTCTATTGTTCTGATGAGTGGAAAGAAAAGGCGTCATCGGCGCAAACACCTTACATTTGATCCCCCTCTTTTCCATTTGTTCAGGGTAATTCTTTGGCAGAAGTGAAAGTGTATTCGTCCCATCATACATGAATCTGACTTCAACACCCTCTTTTACCTTTCTTGTCAGCACTTCAAGTACTGTATCCCACATATATCCGCGTTCAACTATAAAATATTCCAGGAAAATAAAATCTTTAGCCTTTTCCAGCTGATATATCATTTCTTCAAATTTATCTTCTCCAAGAGGAAAATATTTGATGCTGGCATTATCGTATACAGGATAATTGCCCTTTTCATAGATGTACTTGAACAGACCGAATTCCTGTTTAGATGTCACAAGCACTTTGTTGACAGTTTCTCTGGAAGGGCGAAGGAAAAGAGTCTCCTCTTCTATTATTTGTTCTATTCTGTTGCCTATATATTTGGTTCCGGGCTGTATCTTATAGTAGATGAAGAAAACAACACCTACTACCGGAACAGCAAGGATGAATATGATCCACATCAATTTGAAGCTGGAATTCTGTCGGGCATTAATGATATATATGAGTATTATTACACCCAGCATACCCAATATGGAATTGAATACTATGACATGCTTGCCGAGAATGATAAATCCCCCAAAAAACACCAATGCCTGTATCAACATGAGAACTACCAGCATTGCTGTACGACCGAATATTATCTTCCAAAACCCTCTAAGTTTGTTCATTTAAATTCTAGTACCCTCTCTTAAATATCTCCAATAAAAAAAACTATACCTATAAAAATGTTACTCCAATGAAAGTTAAATGTCAAAGACTTTCAAGTGTATAATTGACTAAGATTTACAAACAATAGAATCAGATAATAATTGCTGGAGGAAATGAAATGAAAGCAACCGGAATAGTAAGGAGAATAGACGATCTTGGGAGAGTCGTAGTACCCAAAGAAATAAGGAAAGTTTTGAGAATACGTGAAGGCGACCCTTTGGAGATATATACAGGGACGACAGGTGAAGTCATACTGAAGAAGTATTCACCCATCAGTGAACTCGGCCATGTGGCCGAAAGCTTCGTAGAGTCAGCTTCGTCAACACTTGGATTGCCGGTAATGGTTTCAGATACGGATCGTTATGTGGCCGTCTCGGGAGTGAAGTCCAAGGATTTTATGAACAAAGAGATCGATGAAGAGCTGGACGATGTGATCCAGCAGAAAAATGAGTATATGACAGATTCCAAAATAGTGGTTCCCATCCTCTCCAACGGTGATCCCATCGGTTCAGTAACTATCCTGTCTCCTGAAAATGCTTCGCTTACAGACCTTGAAATCAAAACTGCCAAGATGGGAGCAGGATTTTTGGCAAGACAAATGGATAACTGAATACAAAGTGCACCTTTGCATAAGAAAGCCCGCAGCAAATGCCGCGGGCTTTAAATCGTTCGCTCCCCACGAGGGCTCTCATCTTCACTTTATTTGATGATTTCAGCTACTGCATCAGGTCCGCATCCGGCTGCGTTACCTTCGTCTGTATCCAGGTGGGCTTCTCTTTCGTGAGCGTCACCGGATCTAACCAGTACGTTATCAAAGATCAGGCCTCTTTCGCCGCCAACCTTGAGACATACAACGTCCTTATCCTTAACACCTGCTTCTTCTGCCTGTGCAGGGCTCAGGTGTACGTGTCTTAATGCTACCATTACACCATGATCCAGCTCAACTTCTCCGCAAGGACCAACCAGCTTGCAGCCAGGAGTTCCGTCAAGCTTGCCTGATTCTCTTACAGGAGCCTTGATTCCGAGAGTTCTTGCGTCTGTCATTGAGATTTCAACCTGTGTTTCAGGTCTTGCAGGTCCCAGTACTCTGATTCCCTTCAGAGTAGTCTTAGGTCCAACGATATCTACTTTTTCTTCTGATGCGAACTGTCCGGGCTGAACGAGAGCCTTTGTTGGTGTCAGTTCATGGCCTTCACCGAACAGGATGTCGATATGTTCTTTCTGAAGATGTACGTGCTTGTTTGATAATCCGATTTTAACTTCGTAACCCATTTTGTTTCTCCTTATATTTTGCTCTACTCTTCCAGGAATGATATGTATGGAAGATTTCTGTATTTTTGATCATAGTCAAGACCATATCCGACAATGAATCTGTCGTCAACGGTAAATCCTATGTAATCAACATCGATATCTACTTTTCTGCCGGCAGGCTTATCCAGTAAAGTACAGATCTTTACCACCTTGGCAGCTCTGCTTTCGAAATAGCCTTTCAGGTAGTTGAGAGTTGTACCTGAATCCACGATATCTTCAACGATAATAACGTTCTTGCCTGCGATATCTGTATCCAGGTCCTTGTTGATCTTAACGATACCTGAAGACTTTGTGGCTGATCCATAGCTGCTCACTGCCATAAAGTCAATGGTCATTTCCAGATCCACACTCTTCATTATATCAGCCATCCAGAGCACTGCACCTCTGAGAATACCTACCATAACGATAGGCTCTCCCTTAAAATCTTCTTCGATCATCTTACCGATCTCAGCCGCTCTGTCATAAATCTCCTGCTGTGTTATCATTACTGTTCCGATAATCTCTTTGCTCATTGTAGATCTCCTTTTTAATAAGTTATGCAGCTACTTCTTGCCAGTATTTTCATCTACTTCATATTCTACATCATCCACGAAGGTTTTGCCACGATATTTTTTCGAATAATCTTTGCTTTTGCCGCCCATCCAATACTTATCAAGCTCACTTGACAAATACCACAAGATAAATATCCATAAAAGTGCATCGTCTATCAATGACAACGGAAAGAAAATCGGCGGTATCAGGTCGATAGGAAAAAATATGTAAACTATGCCGAATATGATAAGTGCCTTCTTTTTCTTGGGCACCGATTTGTCAGCCATCATGAATTTTATGGCTTTGAATCTTTTCAATATCACCTGTATACCAAAAGCGTTCATCTACCCCTCCAATAAGCCTTCCATTACATCCAACAGCTCTTCATACCCCGTTTTCTTAAGTGCAGAAACAGGGATGACTTTATCTTCAGATGACAATTTCAACGCCTGCTTTATCATCTTGATATGTTTAGGCAGCTGGTTTCTTGAGATCTTATCTGCCTTCGTTGCAACTACTATGCCGTCAAGGCCATAATGTCTCAAATAATCATACATCTCAACATCCTGTTTTGACGGTTCATGTCTGATGTCAACAAGCTGTATTACCTTGACCAGATTAGGTCTGTTTTCAAGATAACGCTCCATCATTTCGCCCCATCCTTCGGACATGGATTTTGAAACTTTCGCATATCCATATCCCGGCAGGTCTACTACTCTGAACTCATCATTGATTATATAGAAATTTATGGTCCTGGTCTTACCCGGACTTCCGCTGACTCTTGCCAGCTTCTTTCTTCCGGTTATCAAGTTCAGCAAAGAGGATTTGCCGACATTTGATCTGCCGGCAAAGGCTATCTCTTTTAAGTTTTCCGGAGGATACTGGCTGGGCTTTACAGCCACAGTTTCCAGATCGGATCTTTTTACTATCATATCATTCTTGTATGATATTTAAGAAGCTAAAACACCATATTTCCTTTCATTTTGATACTGTGCCATAATACATTCAGATACTGTGGACTTTTAATTGTCATTTTGTAGCTTTGACTACTCAACAGGAGTGTATTGCCATTGCCTTTATCTGAATTGTTTATAGCTGGATGTGCCGGTGCATTTGCACCTGAGTACTTATTTCAATCAAGATTACGATGATAATCGTCAAGTGGATATCACAGTATCAGATCAGGAAAGGAGGATTTTATGATTTACGTTGGCATTGATATCGCCAAACTCAACCACTTTGCCTCAGTCATTTCTTCTGATGGTGAAGTACTCATCGAGCCTTTTAAATTTACGAATGACAGTGACGGCTTCTTCATGCTGCTTTCCAATCTCTCTTCTTTTGATAAGGACAGCATCGTCATTGGTCTTGAATCCACGGCCCATTACGGCAACAATCTTCTTATGTTCCTTGTCCCCAAGGGATACAAGGTTTGCCTCATCAACCCAATCCAAACTGCGGTTCTGCGAAAGAACAATATCCGTAAAACCAAGACGGACAAGGTTGATACTTACATAATTGCTAAAGCCTTAATGATGAATGATTTCCGATATGTCACTTTGCAAGATATCGGTCTTATTCAACTAAAGAATCTCGGTAGATTCAGACTTAAGATGGTCAAACAACGTACCCGTCTTAAGATACAGCTGACTTCTTACGTGGATCAGGTTTTCCCTGAACTTCAGTATTTCTTCAAATCAGGCATACATCACAAAGGCTGTTATGCGCTTCTTAAGGAAGCTCCGTCACCTGAAGCCGTGGCTTCTATGCACTTGGCTCATCTAACACACCTTCTTAAGACTAATTCCCATGGTCACTTCAAGAAGGAAACGGCTTTAGAACTAAGAGTTCTGGCACAGAAGTCTGTCGGCAACGGCGACAAATCGTTATCTATTCAGATAGCTCAATCCATCGAACAGATCGAGCTGCTGGATAGCCAGTTAAAACGTACGGAACAGGAGATCACTGATATCATCACTTCTCTTGATTCCGTTATCATGTCCATTCCCGGCATCGGAGCCGTTAATGGCGGCATGATACTTGGAGAAATCGGCGACATTAGACGCTTTTCTTCTCCTTCTAAGCTTCTCGCTTTTGCCGGACTTGATCCATCTGTTTATCAGTCAGGAAACTTCCAGGCAAAGCGGACACGAATGTCCAAACGTGGCTCTAGAGCTTTTCGTTATGCACTTATGAATGCTGCTCATAATGTTGTTAAGAACAACTCCACCTTCAAAGCTTACTATGACAAGAAGCGTGATGAAGGTCGCAGCCATTACAATGCTCTTGGACATTGCGCAGGTAAACTGGTTCGCATCATTCACAAGATGCTTACCGATGATGTTACCTTTGATTTAGATTAACCCTGTACTGCATAGACTTTTCAAATCTCCTCATCTCAGGAGGCTTATTAAAGTCGGTCTTTTTTAGGACACGCAGTAAAGTTAAATATTTTACAAATTCATACTTGATTTTTCATAGCTGGTCTCCCTTTACAAGAACATGTTTAAGTGCATCGTTCACTGTTTTAATGAGTACAAATTCCATTTCTTCTCTGACAACTTCAGGTATATCCCGGATATCAGGTTCATTATCCTTTGGCAGCAGGACTTTTCTGATGCCTGCTCTGTGTGCAGCCAGCACCTTCTCTCTTATGCCGCCTACAGGAAGCACTTTGCCTCTGAGGGTAATCTCACCTGTCATCGCAACATCTTTTCTCACAGGAGTGTCTGTAAGCGTTGAAATGATAGCAGTGCACATGGTCACACCTGCAGAAGGACCATCCTTAGGAGTTGCTCCTTCAGGGATGTGGATGTGCAGATCGTATTTCTTATAGAACTCCTCATCGATCTTCAGCTTGCCGGCCACCGATCTGATATAGCTCACACCTGCCTTGGCGGATTCCTGCATCACGTCCCCAAGCTGTCCTGTAAGCACCAGTTTACCGCTTCCCGGAACTGCGGTGGTTTCGATGAACAATGTGTCACCGCCTACTATTGTCCAGGCAAGACCTGTAGTGACTCCCACTTCGGTTTCACCCTTGATCACATCGTATCTGAACTTCTTTTTACCCAAAAGCTCAGTTACTTTTTTACCCGATACATTTACTTTCTTAGTATCTCCGCAGACAACATTTCTTGCTACCTTACGGCAAATGTTACCAATTTCTCTTTCCAGGTTTCTTACACCGGATTCCCTTGTATAGTGATTGATAAGTGTTCTGATACTCTGTTCATTAAAAGATATGTTCTTCGCGGTAAGGCCGTTTTCTTTTATCTGCTTAGGAATCAGGTATTTGGATGCAATGTTTACCTTTTCTTCTTCTGTATAGCCGCTCACTTCGATGACTTCCATTCTATCCAGCAAAGGTCTTGGGATGGTATCTGTAGTGTTGGCTGTGGTGATGAACATCACCTTGGAAAGATCGAACGGTACTTCAAGGTAGTGATCTGTAAAGTCCTTGTTCTGCTCAGGATCCAAAACTTCCAGCAAGGCGGACGCAGGGTCTCCCTTGTAGTCAGCGCCCAGTTTATACACTTCGTCAAAAAGAAATACAGGATTCTTTGCGCCGCTGTCCTTGATGGCACTGATGATCCTTCCCGGGATCGCCCCTATATATGTTCTTCTGTGTCCTCTTATCTCAGCTTCATCCCTTACGCCGCCCAGTGACATCCTTACGAACTGCCTGTCTATGGATCTGGCTATTGATTTCGCAATTGAAGTTTTACCTACCCCCGGAGGTCCTACGAGACAAAGGATAGGTCCCTTAAGGCTTTCACTGAGCCTGATAACCGCAAGATATTCCAGAACCCTTTCCTTGACCTTATCAAGTCCGTAATGATCTTCATTGAGGATCTCTTCAGCCTTATTCAAGTCGATATTATCTTCGCTTTCTGTATTCCATGGAAGCGACAGGATAGTCTCGATGTAGCTTCTGCTCACATTGGCTTCTGCAGACGAAGACTGCATCTTGGAAAATCTCTTGATTTCCTTTTCCACCTTATCCCTCGTCTTTTCTTCCAGCTCGAGCTCACCCAGCTTTTCCATGTATCCTGCGATTTCGTCTTCTACCTCTTCAGATACACCCAGCTCTTCCTGGATAGCTCTCATTTGTTCACGCAGATAATACTCTCTCTGATTCTTGTTGATCTGTGATTTTACTTTGGATGAAATATCCTGTTCGATGTTGAGTATTTCGATTTCCTTGAGGATCAAAGCATTGAGTTTTTCAAGTCTCTTCTTAGGATCCATGGTCTCAAGAAGAGCTTGCTTGTCCTCCAGCTTGATTTCAAGATGGGATGAGATCATATCAGCCATTCTTCCCGGTTCTTCGATGGTCACAACTGTGGCGAAGATCTCAGGTGCCAGGTTCTGATTGATGTTGATGTATTCATCGAAATTGGAAAGGACAGTTCTCATGAGAGCTTCAGCTTCAGCATCGTCAGAAAGATCAGCATCGTCATCTATCCTTCTCACCTTGCATCTGAAATAAGGAACTTCAAAGAGCACTTCTTCGATCACACCCCTAAACATACCTTCCACAAGAACCCTTATGGAATCTCCCGGCAGTTTGAGCATCTGCTTTATCTTACCGATGGTACCGATGTGATAGAAATCATCAGGTGTAGGCAAGTCTGTATTTTCATCTTTCTGTGAAGACAGGAAAATGTACTGCCCTGTGATCATTGCCTTTTCCAGTGCATTGATGGATTTTTCCCTTCCTATATCGAAATGGAGCACCATGTTGGGGAATACAGTGAGTCCCCTAAGTGGTATCATCGGCAGCTCCATAACATTTTCGAGTTCAGGCTGTTTTTTGTTATCTTCCATATGTTGCCTCCTTAGTGCCGCAAGCTGCTGCACATTCTGTGTATTGAACGAGGCGACTTCATAAAGCCGCCTCGGTATCGTCATCTTACGCCGTTTCAGCTGCAGCTTCCTTCGTTGATACGCGTTCCGGCTTAGCCAGTACCAGCTCAGGTTCTTTTTCTGCTTCTACGGTTTCTCTTGTGATTATGCATTTATCCACGTCATCCCTCGATGGCAGTTCATACATAATATCAGTCATTATCTTTTCCATGATGCCGCGCAGTCCTCTTGCTCCTGTCTTTCTTGCCAGAGCTTTTTCTGCAATGGCTTCAATGGCATCTTCTTTCACTTCCAGCTCAACATCATCCATTGCAAAGAGCTTTCTGTACTGTTTGATAAGGGCGTTCTTCGGCTCAGTGATGATTTCTATCAAAGCTTCCTTGGAAAGTTCTTCAAGGGTCACGAGCATCGGAAGTCTTCCTACAAATTCAGGGATAAGTCCATACTTGAGCAGGTCTTCATGCTGTACATTTTTGAGAAGTTCAGCCTTTTCCAGCTTGTTGGATGACACGTTGGAGTTAAAGCCGATCGTCTTTTCTCCGATCCTTCTCTGCACCACCTTATCCAGTCCGTCAAATGCACCTCCGCAAATGAAAAGCACATTGGTCGTATCAAACTGTATGAAATCCTGATGAGGGTGCTTTCTTCCCCCTTGAGGAGGTACGTTGGCAACCGTTCCTTCCAGGATCTTCAGAAGTGCCTGCTGTACGCCTTCTCCACTGACATCCCTTGTGATCGAAGGGTTCTCGGACTTCTTCGAAATCTTGTCTATTTCATCAACGTATATTATTCCACGCTGAGCTTTTTCTATGTCATAGTCAGCCGCCTGAATAAGCTTGAGAAGGATATTCTCCACATCTTCTCCCACATATCCTGCCTCCGTAAGAGCAGTAGCATCTGCTATGGCAAACGGTACATTAAGTATCCTTGCCAATGTCTGAGCCAGCAGAGTCTTGCCCGATCCGGTAGGTCCTACCATGACGATGTTGCTCTTCTGGATCTCAACATCATCTTCTATATTGTCACTGTTGATCCTCTTATAATGATTGTATACTGCCACAGCCAGAGCTTTTTTAGCTTCATCCTGGCCTATAACATATTCTGACAGCACATCATATATTTCTTTTGGCTTGGGAAGGCTCTCCGACTGTTCGGATATGATTTCACCATCCACAACATGCTTCTTCTCTTCAGCTGCCAATATATCCTGGCACAGAGCTATACATTCATTGCAAATATATACCCCCGAGCCGCTGATGAGCCTTTTGACCTGACTTTGCGGTTTCCCGCAAAATGAACATCTCAGCTCGTTGTTTTCATTGTATTTACTCATAATTATTCCCCTTCAGCCTATCTGTCCTTTATAACCTTATCGATGATACCGTATGCTACGGCTTCATCTGCTGACATGAAATTATCTCTGTCTGTGTCCTTGGCGATGACGTCCAAAGGCTGCCCTGTTCTCTCACTCAATATCCTGTTTAATTTTTCCCTTGTTTTCAGGATCCATTCAGCATGGATCTTGATATCCTCAGCCTGGCCTGATACTCCGCCCAGGGGCTGATGGATCATTATTTCTGCGTTAGGCAGAGCGTAACGTTTGCCCTTCTGTC
>CAYTVH010000035.1:0-17984 GCA_964441805.1 uncultured Oscillospiraceae bacterium
AGAAACTTGTTCTCAATATTCTTGATGATTTGGAGGGTATTGACGGTATCATCAATAAATACAGCAAATCATGGAAAACCAACAGAATGCCGAAGGTGGACCTCGCTATCATCAGACTTGGTGTTGGAGAACTGAAGTACGGTGAAGATGTCCCTGCTCCCGTAGCGATCAACGAAGCAATCAACTTGGCCAAGAAATACAGCACGGATCAATCTTCAAGATTTGTCCATGGAGTTCTTGGGGCAATAGCAAAAGATAATGAGTAAAAGATATATACTGGGCATAGATACAAGCAACTATAAGACATCTATAGCTGTGATCGATAATGATCAGTCGGTGGTATGTGATCTCAGAAGATTTCTGCAGGTAAAACAGGGCGAAAAAGGGTTAAGACAATCCGACGCCCTTTTTCAGCATGTTAAGAACATGCCGGAAATGATGGAAGAACTGAGAAACAGGTTCGATGGTGATCCGGATGCCATTGCATTTTCATCGAAACCAAGACCTGTCGAGGGTTCGTATATGCCTGTATTCCTTGCAGGCGAAAGTTACGCAAGATCGCTGGGCGCAGCCCTTTGCATACCAGTAGTGGCTTTCTCACATCAGGAGGGGCATATCGAAGCGGTAAAAGCATACTCTAAGCTTAAAAACGAAGAGAGGTTCATGGCGTGTCATTTTTCGGGAGGCACCACTGAACTCCTTGAAGTTTCAAATGATGGCTGCGGATACAGCATCAAGATCGTCGGCGGTTCAAAAGACATCGCATTGGGACAGGTCCTGGACAGAGCAGGCGTCCTTATGGGCATGGAATTTCCGGCAGGTGAACAGTTGGACAAGATAGCCCTTGAAACTACATTGCCTTCGTCGCTGCTTACTGCCATCAAAGTCAAGGACGGATGGCTGAATCTTTCGGGCATCGATACTCAGACAAAGAGAGCATTGGAAGATGACCGGTATAAGAAAGATCACAATTCAATTGTTCTGGAATTGTTCAAGAAACTTTCATCTGCTGTTTCCGCAATGATCATACAGGGAGCAGAAAAAACAGGTATTAATAAAGTCATGATGGCAGGAGGAGTGTCATCCAGTGTTTTCATCAGGGGAGAGATCACTGAAAAGCTCAACGATGCCGGTATCGATATTTGTTTTGACGATAATGGACTATCACAAGACAATGCTGTTGGGACGGCATTGCTGGGAGGAAAGGCGATATGGCGTTAAAACCGATAAAAGTCTCACAACTTAACAGCTATATCAAACGGATACTTCAGACAGATCCTGTCCTTGGCAACGTTTCCGTTATGGGAGAAATATCAAATCTCAAGTTTCACAGCTCGGGACATGTGTATTTTTCCTTGAAGGATGAAACGAGCAAGGTCAGCTGTTTTCTGCCTGCCGGCAACAGTTCTCGTCTTGACTTCAAACCGGAGGAAGGCTTGGAAGTTACTGCCCATGGATATATATATCTTTATGAACGAGGCGGAAGCTATTCCATCAACATAAGAGATATGGAAAAGGCAGGGCAGGGTGATCTGGCGGCTGCATTTGAAAAGCTGAAAGCAAAGCTTCAAGCCGAGGGACTCTTTGATCAGAAGTTCAAGAAACCCATACCGACTTTTCCATCAAAGATTGCAGTGGTCACTTCTCCAACGGGTGCTGCTGTAAGAGATATAGTTAAAATAATCAAGAACAAAAATAACATCGTAGATGTTTTGATATATCCTGTGCTTGTTCAAGGCCCGGATGCTCCCGGTGAAATCGCTGCAGCTATCGACGATATAAACGTCAACTACAGTGATGTCGATGTCATCATAACAGGCAGAGGCGGAGGTTCCTCAGAGGAGCTTTGGGCATTCAACGAAGAAATCGTAGCCCGGAGTATTTTTGCATCCGAGATCCCTGTTATCTCTGCGGTGGGTCACGAAACAGATTTCACCATTGCTGATTTTGTGGCTGATATGCGAGCCGAAACACCTACAGCTGCAGCAGAAAACGCAGTGCCTGATATAGAGGCATTGAAGGAGTATGCGGAGTCATTAAAGACGGAGTCGAAGCGAAATCTGCGTATTATCCTGGAGGATAGAAAGAAACGGCTCCAGCTCCTTGATCCGACTGTTTTCGCCCGGGATATACGGAGCAGGATCGCAATGGATCATTTGCGTATCGACAACATGATGGATGATATGACGGAGCGTATCAATAAATCATTGACGGATAAACGTCACAGACTGATGATCTTAAAAGAAACCCTTGATGGTGCTGATCCCAAAGCAATCCTAAAAAGAGGATACTCAGTGGTCACGGACGAATCAGGCAGTATCATCAAAGATGCATCCGATCTCAAAAAAGATTCGGTAATAAATATAGAAGCCGCTGTCGGACAAGCAAAAGCTCGAGTAATTTCCTCGGGAAAGGAACAATGATATGGCAGAAAAAATCAATTTTGAAGAAGTGTTAAAGAAGCTCGAAGAAGCATCCATCAGGTTGAAATCCGAGGATATCTCCCTGGAGGATGCCATCAAAAGCTATGAAGAAGGCATAAAGTATTACAAAGAATGCAGTGAGATCTTGAACAAAGCCGATCAGAAGATCGAAACTCTTACTAAATAAGGAGGTATGTCATGAAGGAATATACTTTTGAAGATTACAAAGCACTTATAGAACAACACCTCATGGACTTTATTCCTGAAGTAGACCATAAAAGCATCACTCTTTATGAAGCTATGAAATACAGTCTTGCCGCGGGAGGAAAGAGGATCAGACCTGTTCTTTTACTTGCCGCCTGCGATTTCTGCGGAGGAAATATAGAGGAAGCTCTTCCTTACGCATGTGCAATAGAGTATATACACACATATTCTTTGATCCATGACGATCTCCCATGCATGGATGATGATGATCTGAGAAGAGGATTGCCTACCAACCACAAGGTGTATGGAGAAGCCATGGCCGTTCTTGCCGGTGACGGACTTCAGTCAGCCGCTTTCGAAGCAATGAATCGTGACATGATACTTTATTTCGACGACGCAGATGCACTGAAAAAGAGAGTCAAAGCATCTTATGAAATAAGCAAAGGTTCAGGATGCAGAGGTATAGTAGCAGGTCAGGTGGCAGATATGGAAGCTGAAGATAAGTCTTCGTCCAAGGAAATGCTTGATTATATCCACCTTTCCAAAACATCTGCTTTGATCGTAGCAGCAGTAAGAGCCGGTGCGTACCTTGGCAAACCCGACAGTGAAACCATGTCAAAGCTGACTATCTTTGCAGAAAGTCTTGGACTTGCGTTCCAGATCCGCGACGACCTTTTGGACGTGGAAGGTCATGAAGAAGAAATGGGTAAGAAGGCCGGTATGGATTCCATCAACAAAAAGGCAACTTATCCGGCCATCTACGGCATTGACGCATCCAGAAAAAGACTTCAGGAACTGACGGACACAGCTATCGGTGCGCTGGAACAGTATTACGATAATGCAGAAGTATTCACGAAGCTTGCAGAACAATTGGCAGTAAGAGGTAACTGATAATGAATAAATATCTTGAGAAGCACAACTTTCCTCAGGATCTTAAGATAATGGACTATGATGAACTGGAACTATTGTCCTATGAAATAAGAGATTTCCTCGTTGAAGAAGTGTCAAAAACAGGAGGTCATCTTGCTTCAAACTTGGGTGCTGTGGAGCTTTCTATAGCTCTCCATAAAGTCTTTGACTCACCTAAGGACAAGCTTATCTGGGACGTGGGGCATCAGACATATGTCCACAAGATCCTTACAGGCAGAAGTGACGGTTTCCCGACATTGAGACAGATGGGAGGCATGAGCGGCTTCCCCAAGACCAAGGAAAGTGTTCACGATGTCTTTGATACAGGACACAGCAGTACATCCATTTCACTGGGTCTTGGAATGGCAGCTGCCAGAGATGTAAAAAAAGAAAAATACAATGTGATATCTGTTATCGGTGACGGAGCCATGACCGGCGGGATAGCTTTTGAAGCACTGAACAATGTGGGTGAGCTGAAAAACAAAATGATCGTCGTCCTCAATGATAACGAAATGTCGATTTCCCAAAATACCGGTGGATTTGCCAAGTATTTTGGAAAACTGAGGGGATCCAACAAATACTTGTCCATGAAATCTCAGATAAAAAAGAATGTCTCAAAGGTTCCTGTTATAGGTGATGGAATGGTCGCCGGATTAAAACACGCCAGAGATTCCATCAAGTATGCCATGATCGATGGTGTCATGTTCGAAGAACTGGGATTCAAATACTTTGGTCCTGTTGATGGCCATAACATAAAGGAATTATGCGAGGCCTTGGAACTGGCCAAGGATTATCATAAACCTGTTTTCGTCCATGTTATCACTAAAAAGGGCAAAGGTTATTCCAAAGCAGAAGAAAGACCTGATAAATTCCACGGCATCGGTCCATTTGATATGGACACCGGCGAACCGTTGAAGAAATCAGATGGACCATCATATTCACGAGTTTTCGGGAATAAACTTATCGAGATGGCTGCTGCAGATGACCGCATCATTGCCGTAAGCGCTGCCATGGTGGAAGGAACAGGTCTGGATGTTTTCAGCACTGCTTATCCCGACAGGACTTTCGATGTAGGCATAGCGGAAGGTCATGCCGTAACTTT
The DNA here is from genome assembly GCA_964441805.1 of uncultured Oscillospiraceae bacterium. Taxonomy (GTDB): domain Bacteria; phylum Bacillota; class Clostridia; order Peptostreptococcales; family Anaerovoracaceae; genus Lentihominibacter. The sequence continues at coordinate 4,639 of CAYTVH010000035.1, forward strand.
TGCGGCAGGTCTTGCCAAAGCAGGGCTCAGACCATATGTGGCAGTATACTCCACATTCCTTCAGCGGGCATATGATCAGATCATAGAAGATGTATGCCTTCAGAATCTTCCGGTAGTCTTTTGTATAGACAGAGCCGGTATAGTAGGTGCAGATGGGGAAACCCATCACGGTGTATTCGATATAAGTTATCTTCGTCATATACCTAACCTGACGATAATGGCACCAAAGGACGGAGCTGAGCTGGAGGCAATGCTTGAATATTCAGCCCGGCTGGATGGTCCATGTGCCATCAGATATCCTAGGGGTACTGCACATGATATAGCCAAACCAAACAAAATACAGATGGGCAGATCTCATCAGCTGAAGAGAGGTACAGACGTTGAGATCTGGTCCGTGGGCACCATGGCTGAAAATGTTATGGAAGCGGCTGATATCCTCAAAGAAAAGGGCATATCTGCCAGCGTTATAAATGTCGAATTCATCAAACCCCTTGACACTGCAAGACTGGAAAAATCAAGAGAGAAGTTCAAACTTATCGTGACAGTGGAAGACAATGTAGTCTCCGGAGGCATAGGTGAAGAAATCAGACGAATCATAGGTTCCAACGTTGATATCATAAATATAGGCTGGCCTGACAGCTTTATTGAACACGGAACCAACAGAGAACTGTACGAAAAATTCGGTATGGATGCCAAATCCATAGCAGAAAGGATCATTAAGGAACTTGAAGGATAGACTTGATATAATACTTACGGAAAAAGGCATTTTTTCTTCCAGAGAAAAGGCTAAGGCTTCAATCATGGCAGGACTCATCTACGTGGATGGTCAGCGTGTGGACAAGCCAGGAACATCTGTAAGCAAAGATGCGGAAATAACCGTAAAAGAAGATCTTTGCCCATATGTGAGCAGAGGTGGCCTTAAGCTGGAAAAAGCACTGGAGCTCTATGGTTTCTCCCTTGACGGTGCAGTCGCAGTGGATATCGGAGCTTCGACCGGAGGTTTTACTGACTGTATGCTTCAAAAAGGAGCTTCGAAGGTATTTGCCATAGATGTGGGATATGGCCAGCTTGACTGGAAATTGAGAAATGATCCAAGGGTCGTCAACATGGAAAAGGTCAACATAAGATATCTTGATTTTGATACTGTTGACAAAGATATAGACTTTATCAGCATCGATGTATCGTTCATATCCTTAAGACTTGTTTTCCCTGTGGCTTCACAGCTTTTGGCTGAAGATGGCTGTCTCGTTTGTCTTGTCAAGCCGCAGTTTGAAGCAGGACGCGAGCAGGTGGGAAAAAAAGGTATAGTAAGAGATGCGGCGGTACATAAAGAAGTAATAGAAAAAGTTATCGGTTACGGTGAAGACAACGGATTATATGCCCATGGACTCACATTCTCACCGGTGACAGGTACCAAAGGTAATATAGAGTATCTTTTGTACATGAAAAAAAGCGAGCCGGATCAGAAACCGGACGTGGACATGATCGTATCGGACTCCCATAAGGAGTTGGCGTAATAAATGATTTAAGAGAAGGAGAGAAAGAAAATGCAGTTATCAAACAGAGTGAATTCAATGCAGCATTCACCAATCAGAAAGTTCAACGTTTTTGCTTTTGAAGCCAAGGCTAAGGGCAAGAAAGTTTATCACCTGAATATCGGTCAGCCTGATATTGAAACTCCTCCATGCTTTATGGATGCCATCAGAGACTACGATAAAAAGGTAATTGCTTACTCCGAATCAGGCGGAGAACTGGTTCTGCTGGATGCTATCATCAATTACTTCAAACAGTATGACATGAATTATGAAAGAAAGAACATCATGATCACCAATGGAGGTTCAGAAGCTCTCAGCATGATCTTCACAGCAATCCTCAACCCTGAAGATGAAGTGATCATCGCAGAACCTTTCTATACAAACTATCACACATTCGCAACAGGTGCGTGCGGGAAAGTGGTTCCCATCACCACTAAGGCTGAAGATGGTTACAACTTCGCCAAGAGAGAGCTGATCGAAGCGGCTATCACACCTAACACCAAGGCCATCTGCTGCATCAGCCCGGGAAACCCTACAGGCAGAGTTCTCACCATCGAAGATATGAAGCTCATCGGTGACATTGCCAAGGAACATGATCTGTGGATCATCGCTGACGAAGTTTACAGAGAATTTGCTTATGATGACAGAGAAGTCACTTCCTTCGGTATGCTGGAAGATATAGAAGACAGAGTAGTTATCGTTGACTCGGTCTCAAAGAGATTCTCAGCATGTGGAGCAAGGATAGGATGCATAGTCAGCAAGAATGAAGAATTCATGGACGGGATCATGAAGATCGCCCAGGGCAGACTTTGTGTACCTACACTGGAACAGATAGGCGCTGCCGCCCTTTACAATCTGGATAAGTCATACTATGACGAAGCTAAGGCTGAATACTGCGGCAGAAGAGACGTTGTTTACGAAGAACTGATGAAGATCCCAGGAGTTATCTGCCAGAAGCCGGGCGGAGCTTTCTATATGACAGCTAAACTGCCTGTAGACAGTGTGGAAGACTTCCTGATGTTCATGCTCACTGAATTTGATGACAACGGTGAAACGGCAATGTTCACACCGGCTGAAGGTTTCTATGGAACTCCGGGTCTGGGTAAGGACGAAATGCGTATGGCATACGTTCTCAAGAAGGAAGACATGAGAAGAGCAGTGGAACTGATCAGACTGGGTATGGAAGCATACAATAAGAAATTAGGTAAATAATCATTTTTAACGAGAGGTAATTAAGTAATGGCAGCACCAAAGTTATCACCAATGATGCAGCAATATATGGATATCAAGGAAAACTACCAGGATTGTATCCTGTTTTTCAGACTTGGTGATTTTTATGAAATGTTCTTTGAAGATGCCAAACTGGCCTCACGTGAACTTGAGCTTACTTTAACAGGTAAACAGTGCGGTATGGAGGAGAGGGCTCCCATGTGCGGAGTTCCTTTCCATTCCGCTGATACTTATATCGCTCGTCTGGTAGACAGAGGATACAAAGTTGCCATATGCGAACAGACGGAAGATCCTGCTGCGGTCAAGGGCATCGTCAAGCGTGAGGTGGTTCAGATCGTTACGCCCGGAACTGTCATCAGCAGCAGTATGCTCAAAGAAAAGGAAAACAACTACATAGCATCCATATACGCTGATGAAAATTCCATCGGCATGGCATACTGTGATGTTTCTACCGGTGAGATCTACGTTACGGATATCAGCGGCATGGGAAGACGCGAAAACCTGGTAAACGAGCTGGTGAAGATCGATGCCAGGGAGATTTTATTGGACCAAGCTACCGGCAATGCAGTGGATGCAGAAGACATGAAGCCTATGACTGAGGCTTATTTTAATGTTCTGGGGGAAGAATATTATAAAAAGGATGCAGTCCGCGATGCTATAAAAAGACAATTCAGGGTAGGGGCGCTCTTTGGTATCGGAGTGGAGGAAGATTCTCCCGCCGAGTATGCACTGGGCTCGCTGCTCATATATCTGGTGGAAACTCAGAAGAACAGCCTGAATCATATAGTTGATCTTAGGACTTATTCCATGGGACAGCATATGTCTCTCGATAAATCAACCATCAAAAATCTGGAGCTTACAGAAACATTGTTTGAAAAGAAGCTCAAAGGATCCCTCCTGGGTGTTCTTGACAAGACCCACACAGCTATGGGTTCAAGAAAACTCAAGCAGTGGCTCAAAGAGCCCCTCAATGATGTGGCAATGATCAGAGAAAGACTTGATGCAGTAGAAGTCCTTCTTGATGAAGTCCTGATCAGAAACAACATCAAGGAACATCTCAAGAGAGTATATGACTTCGAAAGGCTCACAGGACGTATCGCATGCGGCACAGCCAACGGAAAAGATCTCATAGCGTTGAGAAACTCCTGCGGAGTCCTCCCCGACATCAAGGCTGAACTGGAAGATACAGGCTCAGCTTTGCTGGATGATCTCAACGGTCAGGTCCATCCTCTCTATGAGGTATTCGATCTTATCGATGACAGTATCATCGAAGATCCACCGTTCGTCATTAAAGAAGGCGGACTCATCAAAGACGGTTTTTCGGCTGAACTTGATGAGCTCAAGGCATCCATAAAAGATGCTCAGGAATGGATAGCAGGCCTTGAAGGAAGCGAAAGAGAAAGGACCGGCATCAAGAATCTTAAAGTAGGATACAACAAGGTATTCGGATATTATCTGGAAGTGACCAGATCATATTACGATCTGATACCTGATAATTATATAAGAAAACAAACTTTGGCCAACTGCGAACGTTTCATAACTCCTGAACTCAAGGAAACAGAACGACTTGTCCTTAACGCAGAAGCCAAGATAAATCAGATGGAGTATGATCTTTTCGTTGAGATAAGGATCGAACTTCAGAAATACATCAGAGAAATACAGGAAACTTCAAAAGCCATATCTGCCCTTGATGTACTGACATCTTTCGCAGAAGTCAGTGAAAAGAACGATTATGTCAAACCCGAAGTGGACGAAAGTGATGCCATAAGCATCTATAAGGGTCGCCATCCTGTAATAGAACAGACCATAAGAGATGGAATATTTGTAAGCAACGACACTTATATCAATAAATCCGATCAAAGTCTGCTCCTTATCACAGGACCGAACATGTCAGGTAAATCCACTTATATGAGACAGACTGCACTGATAGTCCTCATGGCTCAGGCAGGCTGCTTCGTACCTTGCGAAAGCGCCCACATAGGCGTTTGCGACAGGATATTTACAAGAATAGGGGCTTCTGACAATCTGGCCCAGGGACAGAGTACATTCTTCGTTGAAATGAGCGAACTGTCATACATCCTGAACACCGCAACGGATCGAAGCCTTGTTATCCTGGACGAGATAGGCCGAGGTACAAGTACCTATGACGGCTTGTCCATAGCATGGGCGGCTGCAGAATATCTTTGCAAACCTGACAGGAAGATCAGAACGTTGTTCGCGACCCATTATCATGAAATGACCAGTCTGGAAGACACCCTTGAAGGTCTGGCGAATCTAAACGTTGATGTGGCTGAAGAAAACGGCAATGTGGTATTTCTCCACAAGATCGTAAAGGGCAGTGCCAGCAGAAGCTACGGTATCCATGTTGCAAAGCTTGCCGGTGCTCCCAAAGAACTGCTGGAAAGAGCAGAAGAAAGGCTTTCTGAGCTGGAAAACCGCCCAAAGGGGGCAGAGATACAAACAGCCGCAAAACGACCGCCAGAAGCTAAATATGAGCCTTCTCAGCAGCAGGAAGTACAGCTTTCACTTTTCCAGTCTATCCCGGATCCTATAATAATGAAACTGAGATCCTTGGATCTGATGGATACGACTCCGTCTCAGGCACTTAAGATCTTAGAGGAACTTAAAGAACAATTATGATAAGAATTTTAGACAAACACGTAGCTGATAAGATCGCAGCAGGTGAAGTCATAGACAGGCCTGTATCTATCATCAAAGAGCTTCTTGAAAATGCTCTGGATGCAGGTGCGACATCCATTACTGTTGAGATCAAAAACGGCGGAAAATCATATATAAGGGTGACCGACAATGGATGCGGAATACCGGCAGATGAGGTCGAACTTGCGTTCAAAAGACACGCCACCAGCAAGATAAAAGCTGCAGAAGATCTCGATGCCATCGAGACCCTGGGTTTCAGAGGCGAGGCCTTAGCCAGCATTTGTGCGGTTGCAAGGGTGGAGCTGATCACTAAAACGGCAGAGTCCAAATCCGGACGAAAGGTCGTTATAGAAGGCAGCAACATTCTTGAAAACGGCGCCATCGGTTGTCCTGAAGGTACTACCATAACTGTGAGAGACCTGTTTTACAATGTGCCGGCAAGAAATAAATTCCTGGCTTCAGACAGTGCCGAAACAAGACGTATAGTGGACATGGTTTCAAGGATAGCTCTCTCTTACGGCGATGTAAAATTCAACCTTATCAATGGAAACACCAAGGTTTTCTCAACACGGGGCAACGGTAATATACTCAACAACATCATCAACATATTCGGCAGCGAAATGGGAAAGGATCTGCTCCCTGTGGAAAGAAGTTCCGGAGGATTCATGATCAAAGGATTCGTTTCATCTCCTGCAGTATCGGCACCTTCAAGAAACAAGCAGATATTCTGTGTCAACGGAAGGGTGATATCCAGCAATGTCCTTGAAAAAGCACTGGATGCTGCCTATAAAGAGAAACTGTTCCATGGGAGATTCCCAATTGCATTCCTGTTCATAGCGATGCCGCCTGACAAGCTGGACGTAAATGTACATCCAACAAAGAAGGAAGTCAGGTTCGATGATCCCTATGAGATTTCCGACTTTGTCACAAGAGCAGTGAGGGAAGCTCTCATAGTCAAAGAGGCAGTTCCTCAAATTAGAGAGGAAACCATTGTAAAACCACAAGTAAAAGTATTCGAAATGCAGGAACAGGGTGAGCAATATAGTTTCGAAATACAACGAAAGCCTGCGGAAGTCGACATAAATAATTTATTATCAACCTTAAGGGAGAAAAAGCGGCAAGCTGAAGAAACAGACCATAGAATTCGCCCGGAAAGACCGGAGAGGATACCTTTTGATATTGAAGCTATCGATCCTGTGTGCGTGCTTTTCAACACATATATCGTAGCGACTGATTCCGACGGCTTTTATCTGATCGATCAGCATGCAGCCCATGAAAGAGTATTTTATGAACGTCTTTTGGACCAGTATAACAACGAAGAAAAGACTAGGCAGACATTGCTGATGCCTTTGAATTTCAACGTTTCAGCCCAGATCACTTCCACTGAAGACATGTGGCTCGATCAAGTTTCTTCACTGGGCTATGATATCGAATTCTTCGGTAACAATACGTATCTTGTAAGGGAGATCCCTGCATTTATGACCTTGGATGAGGCTGAATCATTCCTCTCCGACATGTTCAGAGAGCTGGAAGATAAGCCTGATCTGACCAACAGGAAAGTGCTCGAGAGAATCATCACCAGATCATGTAAGAGTGCCGTAAAGGGCGGAGATAAACTTGAAGATATGGAAATCGAAGCATTGATGAAAGATCTGAAGAATTGCATCAATCCATTCTCCTGTCCTCATGGAAGACCTACATTCGTGAGAATGACTAAATATGAAATAGAAAAACTGTTCAAGAGGGTATAAACATGATATTCGACCGTTCCAACACAATAATAGCGCTGGCCGGACCTACAGCCGTGGGCAAGACTAAGTTTGCCATCATGCTGGCTCAGGCTCTTGACGGTGAAATAATATCATGTGATTCCATGCAGCTGTATAAATTCATGGATATCGGCAGCGCCAAACCAACGGCCGAAGAAATGTCCATGGCTAAACATCATCTGGTGGATCTTATCGATCCCAGGGACGATTTCTCGGCGGCACAGTATCAGAAACTGGCCAAAGATGCCATAAAAGATGTATTGAACAGAGGTAAAACGCCTATAATATCCGGCGGGACAGGCCTATATCTCAATTCTCTGATCTATGATATGGACTTTTCAGCTTCTCCGGAAGACCACACATACAGAGCTGAGCTGATGGAAATAGCCGAAAAAGATGGACCTGAGGCTTTGCATAAGATTCTTGAGAAGCAGGATCCTGATGCGGCTGCCGTCATACACCCCAACAATATCATTAAGACAGCGAGAGCTTTGGAAAGGCTCAAAGAAGGAGAAGGGCAGATCAAGAGATTCAGCGACATCAAAGAAGAAACAAAGGACTATGATGTTATCCTCATGGGACTTACAAGAGACAGGGCGGAACTGTATGATCGCATCAACAGAAGAGTAGATATCCTTATGGAAGAGGGACTTGTTGAAGAGGTAAAAGGTCTTATGGCAATGGGCCTCACCCGGGAAAATATCTCCATGAAGGGTATTGGCTACAAAGAAATAATAGATCATCTTGAAGGAAAATATTCTCTGGAAGAAACCGTTGAGCTTGTTCAGAAGAATACAAGACATTATGCCAAGAGACAGCTCACCTGGTTCCGTCGTTACGAAAATATGAAATGGTTCGATATCTCCGGATTTGAAAGGGATGAAGATGCATTAAAGGAAATGATACAATGGCTTCAAACAAACAGATAAGGATACACAATAAGAGCGACAAGCCCGATAATATAGTGCTTAAGGAGCATGAAATCGTTTCCAAATGCGAGGATATACAAAATCAGCTCCCTAGATTTTTAAGGGGATACTTCGCCTATTTGAAGGGTAATGTACTGCCTATGACCAGGCTTGCTTATCTGAATGACATAAAGTTTTTCTGTACCTATCTCATAGATGAAACAGACCTTACCGATGCCGAGAATATATGTGACATAAAACTCAGTGACTTTAATAGAATTAAAGCAGTGGACATCAATATTTTCATCGATTACTGCAGAAGCTATACTGTTGAGAAGGAACACGAAATCGTTGTTTATGAAAACAGCAACAAGACTTTAGCGAGGAAAAAATCTTCTTTATCCGTTATGTTCAAGCAGCTTTACAGGGATGAATTGATCGATAACAACATAACCGATGGTTTCGATCCCATTAGAGTCCCTAAAGCCAGCGAACGTGAGATAAAAGCCCTTCAGGATGATGAAGTGATGATAATGCTCGATGCAGTTTCCAACGGCACACATCTTACCGCCAAAGAAAGACAGTACTGGGAAAAGACCAAGAAGCGAGATAAAGCCATACTGATGCTTTTCCTTACATACGGATTGAGACTATTTGAACTCCAGCAGCTCAACGTGTCATCATTCAACTTCAGCAGAGGGGAATTCAAGATATACCGAAAACGCGACAAAGAAGCAGTGATGCCTTTGAATACGTCTGTTACCGTCGTTATTCGCGATTATCTTGACAATGAAAGAGCCTCAGATGACTCTCTGGACGATGTCCACAAAGATGCGCTTTTCCTGTCACTTCAGGGAAAGAGAATGACAGAAAGACAAATACGAGAACTCGTTAAAAAATACAGCTCCATCGGCCTGGCAACATCGAGAAAAGCAGGATACAGCCCTCATAAGCTCAGAGCTACCGCAGCCACCAGTCTTATCGGCAGAGGAAACTCCATTTTCGACGTTCAGGCGCTGCTGGATCATGAACAGGTCACCACTACACAGCTTTATGCCGGCCATAAGATGAATGTAAAACGAGATCTTGTCAAAGATATGGAATGGGAGTTAGAACGTAAAGGAAGGAAGTGACGTCTTTGAGACGTTTGACATCTTTAGTTACGGCAATTACCTTTGTATTATTCTCAGTTTCAAATGTACCGTTCAGTTTTGCAAATGATAAAACAGTTTCAAAAGATATATCCTGGTTTGATCAATATGATCTAAAGGATTCATACGAGATCACAACGGAAGCTCAGCTTATAGGTTTGAGCAGCTTGGTGAACGAAAAACAGGACGACCTTTGGAAGCCCAACAGACTTGAAACTTTCGAAGGAAAGACTTTTGTATTAAAAAATGACATAGTGCTGACACAGCCATGGACACCCATAGGAAAAGATAAATATGCATCTTTTGCAGGAACCTTTGATGGTGATGGGCATACCATAAGCGGCTTGGATGTAAGAAGTCAAGGTGATGATTCCGGTCTATTCGGTTATCTTGACGGGGAGATCAAAGATTTGATCGTAGAGGGTTCATGTATTTCAACCGGCAGCAACACAGGAGGTTTGGCAGGAACTTTATCATCTTCCGGTCGCATCATAAACTGCACTTCAAACGTGACCGTCAAAGGGACTGATAAATGCGGCGGGATAGTCGGTAATATCGAAGGCGGCCATGTGGAAGGCTGCATCAATACCGGAAACATTGGCGGAACGCATAAAATAGGCGGTGTGGCCGGCGAAAACCGGGGCGGGAGCATCTTGGATTCAGGAAATGAAGGCACAATCAGATCTACGCGGCGCGGATTTGCGACGTATGGTACCGGCGGAGTTGCAGGGCGTTCTGTGACATCGAGTGCTGAAATAGTAAGTTGCTACAACCACGGTGAAATATTTTCCAACACAGAAGGTTCCGGAGGCATAGTCGGATATATCAATGCAACCGGTTCTACGGTAAAGAATTGCTATAATACAGGAACCATAAACATCAATCTAAAAAGCTCGGACAAAGAAGTGACACCAACTTACGCCGGCGGTATCGTAGGGATAGCAGGGATAAAAGGAGTTACAGTGGAGAACTGTTATAATTCCGGCAAGATAAAAGATGCCGATGTATCCGGCGGAATAATAGGCATGTATCATAACGATACGGATCATATGATTACAGAAGGAAGGATAATCAATAATCAATATTTATCTGCAGAATTCAAAAGAGGTATCGGAGAACTGACCGATCCAAGGGATAAAACTCTTGATAAAGCTGTAAAAGGCGTAATGTCCAGAAGAACATACAAACTTGACGGACAAATGATTTTAGACATATTAACACCACGAAACATAGTAAACAACGCTGCCATATCATATATGGAAGCTAAAGATAAAATACTAAAGATAAAGGAAGAAGCACAACAATGAACAACATCAACACACACGAATTATTGACAAAAGAATTCAACATTTCAGAAGAAGTCCTTTCTCTCATCGAGAAAAGCGAAAAAGAAGTTTCCGGACTCTTTGCTAAACTGGACGATATCATGGCTTATAATCAATATAAGGTCCTTGATGCTTTCCAGAAGAACACCATCAGAGATATGCATTTCTCATGGAACACAGGCTACGGCTATGATGATCCCGGCAGAGACGCCATAGAACGCGTTTACGCTGATATTTTCCATACAGAAGCATCCCTTGTACGTCCGATAATCGTTAACGGTACCCATGCATTGACCCTTACGCTGATGGGTATACTCAGACCGGGAGATGAGCTGATATACTGTACGGGAGCTCCTTATGACACCCTTGAAGAAGTTATCGGAATAAGGGGAGAAGGAAAGGGCTCTCTGAAGGAATACGGCGTAACTTATAAGCAGGTGGAGCTTACTGAAGACGGCAGGATCGATCTTGAAGCACTGGGTAAAGCCATCAGTCCTGCCACAAGAATGATCACAGTCCAGAGGGCCACAGGCTATGGCTGGAGAAAAGCCATTTCCATCGAAGAAATAGAAGAATGGGTAAAGTTCGTCAAAGGTATAAACCCTGAGATCATCTGTATGACAGACAACTGTTACGGCGAGTTTCTCCATACCAAAGAACCAACCGACGTTGGTGTGGATGTTATCGCAGGATCTCTCATCAAGAACCCCGGCGGCGGTCTTGCCCTTACAGGCGGATATATCGCAGGACGTCAGGATCTTATCGACCTGATATCTTATAGAATGACTTCACCGGGCATCGGCGGAGAGTGTGGGCTTATGTTCGGCCAGACAAGGACAATGCTCCAAGGACTATTCATAGCTCCAAAGACAGTAAACGGAGCTGTAAAAGGTGCTGTTCTCTGTGCCAAGGCATTTGAACTTCTGGGATTTGACGTTTGTCCGCAGCCTGAAGATGTTCGAAGTGATATCATCCAGGCAGTAAAGCTGGGTAGCCCTGAAGGCGTTATAGCATTCTGCAAAGGTATCCAGGCCGCTGCGCCTGTGGATGCTCACGTTTCTCCTGAACCATGGGCTATGCCGGGCTATGATGATCCCGTAATAATGGCTGCAGGTGCCTTCGTTCAAGGCTCTTCCATCGAGCTTTCTGCTGATGCACCAATCAGAGAACCATATGTTGTTTATTTCCAGGGCGGTCTTACATATGAACATTCTAAGTTTGGTGTGATCAAGGCATTACAGGAGTTATATGACAAAGAAATTATCAGCTTCTAAAAAGGACAAGTTAAGGAAGAAAGTAAAAACCATCACGGCAGTGCTTAAAATGCTGTTGCTGCTTTTTATTTTGGTGGGACTGCCGCTTTATATATACTTTTGTCATCACGAGATAATAGAAATGTTCTCAGATCTGGATCAGGTTGAAGCATTCTTCGCTGAGTACAAGACAAAGAGCATTATCATTTATCTCGGAATACAGATAGTACAGATAATCATAAGCATAATACCAGGTCAAGCCATACAGATCGCCGCCGGGTATATGTTCGGCTTTTGGAAAGGATATATGTGGTCCTTGGCCGGTGCATTTCTCGGCACAGTGGCTACTTATTATATCGCCAAGGTATTGGGCCATGACGGTATGCATTTGCTGTTCGGAGAAAACAAGATCCGAGATATCCTCGATACATTCAACAGCAAAAGGGCCATGATCCTTGTGTTCGTTTTCTATCTGATCCCGGGACTTCCCAAAGACTTGTGCAGTTATGTTGCGGGACTGTCTCAAATGAAGCTCAAAGCTTTTCTCATATTATCACTTGCTGGAAGGACTCCTGCAATGATGGGAAGCCTGCTCATAGGTCGTCTGGTGAACACGGGAGGGTATACCTGGGCGATAATAATAGGTTCCGTGGCAATAGTATTGTTCATTCTTGGTATTTTGTATAGAAAAAATCTGATGAAGTGGGTGGACAGGGCGTATGATAAGCTGATAAAGCTTTAATAGCGAACAAATGTTTTAAAACGTGTTGACAGCGAACATATATTCTGTTATACTGTGTTCATAACAAAAGAACAAATGTTTGAAGAGGGGCAGGAAAGAGAGGTCCGGCATGAGAACACAGAACAATACACAGATCAGAAGAAGAAAAAAGTATAGGATCAAATCCAAGTTCAGATTCATAACTTCAATGATAATAATCTTAGGAATCATCATTGGCGGATTCAGCCTGATCACAGGCACATATAAATCTGTAGCACTTACTAAAACTCAGTATACTCAGGTCGAAGTTTGTTACGGAGATACTTTATGGGATATCGCCAATACATACAAATCTGATGATACGGACACCAGACGTGCAGTATATGAGATCTGTAAAGCTAACGATATTGAGGCTTCGGACCTGACTCCGGGTATGGTGATTTCAGTGCCTGAAAAGCTGTAAAACGGGAGGTAATAAGTATCGACCTCAATAAATATAATCGCTTAAATCGAAAATTAGAGCCTCGATTTTTCGGGCTAAAAAGGGGAATTTAACATATCATTTATATAGACCTACAATACATAATCTTAATACAAAAGCTCCGGAGAGAATACAATAGCTGTATCTGCCGGAGCTTTTAACTTGTTTCATGTATCAACTTTTCCCAAAATTATGATTATAGGAATAGTTGTAAATCTTCCCACAAGGAGCTTTTACCGTTCCTTATAAGTCCACCCACTTTCCTGCGCCAGTGGTTCAGTGAAAATATCATCCTTGATATATCCGCGCTGGATA
>CAYTVH010000036.1:0-17799 GCA_964441805.1 uncultured Oscillospiraceae bacterium
ACCTGCTTAGCAAGATCTTTACCTACTGCAGTTGCAGCAACCTTTGCTGCATCCTTGCCGTGAGCATAAACCTGCTTCATCACAGCATCCACATCTTCTTGCTGGTCGATCAGGCTCTGCTGATATTTTTCAAAGAACGCTTTTACTTCATTTCCGCATTCAGGATCAGTCTTACGATTCATGTCACAAAGATAATTGATCAGATGGCAGTTTGTGTTGATCTGTCCCTCTGTATCGCCAGCATATAAATCAACACTTCTAGGAATTGTTTCTGTATGATACAGAGCATTTGTTTCTGTAACTAATGCACTGAAATATGGTACATAGATTGAGAATTCCGCATCAGCCATTGCCTGCCACTGAAGCACTGCCAACTCCTCAGGCATATTAGGCCTTGTTTCAAAGATATGGCACTCAGACTGGCTTCTTGTACCTATTACGTTACTGTTCCCTAAGTTAGGTTCTGCACTGTAATCCCATGCGGATCCTTCACCACGATACGCCAGGAAGTTTAATACATCCATAGTAGACAATGTCTTTGTAGTGTCATTAAGTAATGAATAATCATACTTAACACTCTTATCTGTCGGATCCCATTTGTTTGCTGCTTCTTCATTGAAATAGAACAAACCCTGCCAATATCTCTTAGATGTTCCGGTAGCAGTTCCGTATGTCTTTAATACATCGATCTTTCCATCTGCATCAGTTACCAGGAATCCATTATCCTGAGCAAGCTTAACCAGATTTTCAGATGCGATCACGTTTTCAGTATCAGTTATATCGATTACGCCTAATAACATGATGTTCGGCTGCACAGACACTTTATCTGACGGCATTTTAACCGCTGCATACTGGTGTCCGGAAACGATTTCGAAATACCATGTTTCCTTTGCATCGCTGATCATAATGGAGTTACATTCTCCGGCACCATATTTATCGATGATTTCAGCCAGCAGTTCTACAGCTTCTCTTGCAGTAGCTGCACCGCCTAGCATGATACTTGTCATGGAAACTTCACAGATTCCTGTTCCAACAAGTTTATCAGCAGCTTTTGCATCCTTGTTATAAGAAGTCGAAACTGTAGCAGTCATAGCTACGCCCTTTTCATTCTGCCCGGCTTCTGCATAAGCTTCGCCAACGTAGTTTCCATTTGCATCCTGCATTGTTTCGCCATACTCGTAGGAGTCCCTCACATAAGTATAGGAATATGTAGTGCTTGGATAATCAAATTCCAGATCGCTGTACTTCATGCTGAAGCCATATGTATCTTCAAATACAGCATCATCAGCCAGTGTTCTTGACTCTGCCACACTGAACACTTTACCGTAACGGTCGCCGATATCTTCTGAACGTCCCATGTATGTGCTTCCGTTTTCAGTCAAGTCACTTCCAACGTAAACCCCTGTACATGCGAATGCAGAAGAGAAGCTACCAAGGATCATGATCATTGCAAGCAAAATCGTTAATGCTTTGTGTAATTTTTTCATGTGCAAATCTCCCATATAAAATGTCAAAATATTTTTTAGACATTATATACTAATTTTTTGTACAAATCAATCTATACTGCTCCTTTTTTATTTCTATCCTGCATAAAACTTCTTTCTTACATTGTTTGATCATTTTTCTCTCAACGCCGCAGATATCTTTTCATACTCCGGCAGCTTCACACCATATCGCCTTGCCAGTCTTACCACCTCATGTATCTGCCCGTCTATTTCCGAAGGCCTTCCTTCCGCCAGATCTCTCTGTAAAGAGGTTGTCATTATCGGATCCAGATCTGCCAGTATCTTGAGGTTCCTCTCCACTATATCTTCTTCGAACTTGATGCCCATGGCACCTGCAAGGATGTCTATTTCCCGTATCAGTTCTATGAAACAATCTCTGATCTCACCCGGTTCCTGCATTGGTCCTGCAGGAACATCGTAATATGTACCGCATCCGCTCTGGGCCGATACGTATGAGAACTTCAGCAGGGTGTCCCGCTGTATATTATTGGATAAGACACCCAGAATTTCGCTCTCATTGAGATCCGCTTCTATCAGCTTCAGTTCTTCCCTGAATTCGCTTTCATGCCTTACTCCGAATATGACTCTCAAAATATTTCCCCTCATCAGGATGACGCCGGGAGATTTAATTTCAGATGCTATGTATATGCACCCGTCAGTGACCAGTATATCCGGCAGCTGCCGCTGCATCCTGCCTCCTGTCCCCCATATGTTCAATATGGGGATCACTATGGTTTCAGGTCCTGCTACCCGCTTTATAAACGGTATCACATCGTCTATGGAATAGCTTTTTACACATACAAAGACTACATCGGGAGTATCCGTGTAGTCTTCCATTGAAGCAGCTTTGATATGGCTGACAGTAAATTCATCTTCAGGTCTTATGACTTTAAGACCGTTCTTTTTTATTTCCTCCAGGTGGGCGCCTCTGGCGATCAAGGTAACATCTTTACCGGCTTTCGCCATGTATGCTCCTACCGCACCGCCGGTCCCGCCGGCACCTATTATCAGGTATTTCATTGATTATTCCTCAAATCTTGTTGCTCCGTAAAACATCATCTTGCTGATTTTCAGGTCTTTATCAAACCATACCACTGCTGATCCCGATTCCATCCAAAGGTCCAAATCTTCCCTTGTCAATTCACCGTGATCCACATTATGCTCCACCATTTCACCATCCTTGAAGTGGGTAAAAACATCGAGGTAGTAAAACTCAGCATCTTTGGTGATTTCATAAGTCTTGAATGCATTGTCCGGATAATCGACATCCCCATCATAATTGAAATGGGTCAGGGTTACATTTTCAGCATTTCCTTCTGTAATGGTAAATTCTCCACTGTAATCGGTCATATACTCTTCCAGCTGGTCAAGGTCCAAACCATCTTCTATACAAGTATCGATATATGTATAATCCTTTATCTCACCTTCTATTTCCAGCAGCAGATGATAGTCACTGTAGTCATGCACTTTGATCTCCATGGACGTATTGTCAAAGTTGTTGTACAGTTTGATTATTCCGGTCTCCACATCGTAATCATACAGTTCCAGTAAGTCGGAATATCCCACGGGTTCACCGCATTCACATCCCCAGTAAAATGAAAAGTCCTCAGAAAAGTGCATGACTTCATTTTCTCCTGTGACTTCATCATAGTGATACCATGGTTCTGCCGCCGTCAAAAACTCCACGTCCTCCGAAGAGGCTTTCTGTCCGCCGCAGCCTGCCAAAACAAAAACTATCATCAGAGCCATGACAGCTGCCGCCTTGATACCGATTTTTTTCATCACCTGTTCCTCCCGATCAAATATTCCTCAGCATAGTGAGCTGCCATGGCACCGTCTGCCACAGCTGTCACCACCTGACGCAAGGCCTTGGTCCTCACATCGCCTGCTGCGAAAACTCCCGGCACATTTGTCTTGGTAGATTCATCAGCAACTATATATCCGGCCTTATCCATCTCCAAAACATCCTTAAAGAGTTCAGTGACAGGTGCTCTTCCCACGCTGATGAATACGCCGTCACAATCAAGCACCGATTCTTCCCCGGTCTTCACATTCTTTATCTTAAGGCCTGTAAGCTTCTCTTCATGCAAAAGCTCACTTACCACGCTGTCCCACACCAATTCCACGTTTTCAGCTTTATCAAGGGCATCGTGGTATACTTTGGTGGCTCTTAAAGTATCTCTTCGATGCACGATCATGACTTTTTCAGCTATCCTTGAAAGTATCATGGCATCTGCCACCGCGGAATTCCCGCCGCCGACAACGACCACCACCTTGTCTTTATAGAACATGCCGTCACAAGCTGCACAGTAATTGACACCTCTTCCCACCAGCTGCTGTTCCTTTTCCACACCCAGCTCGCGAGGATTAGCTCCTGTGGAGATGACTACTGTTTTACCGAAGAAATCCCCCTGATCAGTGACCAGTTTTTTCACTTCGCCGTCAAGCTCTGCCCAAAGAACTTCTGCCAGCTCGGTGACAACGCCGAACCTCTCTGCGCCGGCCTGCATCTTTTCTCCAAGCTCGAATCCGTCGATGCCTTCTTCGAATCCGGGATAATTATCGATTTGTGATGTGAGGGCCATCTGACCACCTGCCGAAAGCTTCTCCAGCACGATGGTATCAAGGCCTGCTCTTGCTGCATAAAGGGCTGCAGTATAACCGGCAGGGCCTCCTCCTATTACTATCATATCATAAACACGTTCCATATTTTTTCTCCTTCATGCTTTACAGATGATTCGAGTTATGCTTCGATATGCTCCTTGATGAATTCTTCGATCTTGCCCTTTGAATCAGGTGCAACTATGGCACCGGCAGCCTGTCCATCTTTGAAGAGAATGAGAGTAGGAACCACTTCGATATTATTCTTCTGTGCCAGTTCCTGTTCTTCATCGATATTTATCTGGCCGACTACCAGCTTATCTCCATATTCTTCAGCGATCTTTTTATATGCAGGCCCTATCCTTCTGCAGTACACGCACCATGGCGCCCAGAATTCCGCCAGGACCACTTTCTTTTCATTTTCCACCTGCTGCTCGAACAGCTCTTTATTTATATTCAATACTGACATTTTATTTCCTCCTTCTTATCCCAGTGCCACATCCAGCACCATCATCAGTGAAAATCCCACTGTGAAAAATACTGTTCCTATATTTGAATGTTCTCCTTCTGACATTTCAGGTATCAGCTCTTCTACCACCACATACAGCATTGCCCCCGCCGAGAATGCCAGCAAGTACGGCAGTACCGGTATTAACAGTGCCGCCAGCAGTATCGTGATAACCGCACCTACAGGTTCTATTACTCCTGAAACTGCACCGTAACCAAAAGCTTTTCCCTTGCTCATCCCGTCACTTCTCATGGGCATCGATATGATGGCCCCTTCAGGTATGTTCTGAATGGCTATCCCCACTGCCAGTGCCAATGCTGCACTGATGGAAATAGCTTCGTTTCCCGAAAGCCAGCCTGCCGCCACCACGCCTACAGCCATTCCTTCAGGAAGGTTGTGCAGCGTTACTGCGAAAAACAGCATAGTGGGTTTTTTCAGCTGACACGCCATACCCTCAGGGCACTGACTGTTGATGTGAAGATGGGGTATGATGTGGTCAAGTGCCAGGAGAAACAGTACGCCTCCCCAAACACCGATAAAAGCAGGCAGGAATGCAAGTTTGCCCATGTGTGCCGACTGCTGCATGGCCGGTATTATCAGGCTCCAGATAGACGCTGCTACCATGACTCCGGCTGCGAATCCCATGAGCGCTCGCTGAAGTTTCCTGTTCATCTGTTCCTTGAGGAAGAATACGAATCCGGACCCTATTATGGTTCCCAGAAACGGCAGTAATACTATCAGCAATACTTCTGTTTCCATTCCTTATCCTCCTTTCTCATCTTCTTGATACTATATTATACCAATTTAGTACACTTTGCAAGTATATTTTATCTGTCCTATTCGTCAGCTTCGCCATATCCTATCATCTCATTTATGACACGAGGCTGGGTGAACTGTCTGTGACCATCAGGGGAGCCGTGATATCCGTATCCGCTCATCTTGGCACCTACCCACGGAGTATCTCCTCCTCCGCCGGCTCCTGCATTTATTCCTATCATTCCTGCATCAAGCATAGAAGCCACGCAGGCAGCATCCTTGCCTCCGTACACGACCGCACCAAGTCCGTAATCTGTATCGTTCGCTGCCTTGACAGCTTCCTCCACATCCTTAAACTTCGTTATGCAAACCACCGGTCCGAATGTTTCTTCCTTTGCTATCAGCATATCCTCTGTAACATCAGCCAGTACAGTAGGGATTATATAAGGTGCAGGATGGTTTTCTCCCCCACATCCCGCCAGAAGCCTAGCCCCTTTATCAAGAGCATCATCGATATGCCTTATGATCCTCTGACGCTGCCTCTCATTGATGATGGGACCAACATGAGCCTGGGGATCGGTATATGGACCGACCTTATAGTATGTCACATAGTGAGCTGCCAGCTTTTCGAATTCATCGGCGATCTTTTCATCTACGAATATCCTCTCTGTAGATATGCACATCTGCCCTGCATTTTCCAGACTGTTGGCCACTGCAAAGCTCACAGCATCATCCAAGTCGGCATCTTCCAGAACGATCAGCGGATCCTTGCCGCCCAGCTCCATCATCACCGGCTTGAGGCTTGCTGCCGCAGCCTTCATGATGTCTTTTCCTGCTTCCATGGATCCTGTGAATCCTATGAAATCCACATCTGACAAAACCAGAGCCCTTCCCTGTTCCTCATCGCCGTGGATCACCATAAGAAGATCTTCAGGCAGGACTTTATTTAAAACATCCGCGTAAGCCTGTGCCACAAGAGGTGTTTCTTCAGAAGGTTTCAATACTACCGAGTTTCCTGCAGTGAGAGCAGGGATGATCATCCAGTGTGCCATGGATACAGGATAGTTCCACGGCGATATGATACCGCATACACCTATGGGGTCGTATTTTATGGTGGTCCTGGTTCCATATCCTTCTGTAACAACGGGTTCAAGGGCTTCTTTCACCCTTTCCGCCACATAGGATATACTGTTGGCAGAGCCTGCCACTTCGCCCACGCCTCTTCTGAGACCTTTGCCCATTTCCATACTGAGAAGCATGCCGATACGGCGTGCCTCCAAGGAAAGGGCCCTGCCTGCCTTTTCCAAAACAGCAATTCTCTCATCTATGGAAAGTGCTGCCCACTTTTTTTGAGCGGCAGCACTGCGTTTTACTATCTTCTGGATCTCTTCGGTCGGCGTAACTTCCACTTCTCCCAGCAGGCTTCCGTCTGCAGGGTTATATGATTTCAGTATCTTAGCCATATTATTCTCCTTGAGTTTCGATATATCTCCAGACAAATTCCATAAGTCTGATCACATTATCTGTAAAGATGCTTTCGCCTTCTTCATATGTCTCAGCCAGGTATTCATCCACGATAGATCTTCCCTTTGTTTCTGCTCCGACCTGTACCATATCCAGTGCGAAGCTGTCCTGATCCTTGATGGCGGAGATGGCGATGATGCTGCACCCTGCGATCTTATACATCAGTGCATTTTCACTTTCGTCATCTGCACATATCTTATCATATCTCCTCTGCAGATCATCATATACGCCTATCCAGTGATCGCCCACTTCTTCATAAGTTCTTGCTGCGATATCATCTCTGTAATCTTTTCTTATCTTTTCATGCTCATGGTTATGGGAAGTCTTCCATTTGAAGTATTCAAGTACAGAAAGTACGCATACTTCATTGACACCGTACTCGATATTGTCCAGACCTTCAAATGGCGGCACCATGAAGAATTCGCTGACAGCTTCAAATAAGGCCATGAATGAGTCATCATCGCTGTTGGCCGTAAGGAAGTCATCCATTGCCTTCTTGAGGTTTTCTGTTTCTTCCAGAAGAAGCTCTACATCGTACGGCTTCTTTTCCTGATCACTTATCAGTCCTTCGTAAAAAACTCTGCACTTTTCAGCCTTTTCCGGACCGAATGATTTCACTATATTATCGATATCAAGAACTTCTTCAGCTATCTGTCCTCTGGATAGTTCTCTCGTTTCTCCTGTGCATATTCTCTGCATTTCTATGGCAGTTTCAAAATTGATTCCCATGGTGTCTCTCCTTTTAGTGTTTTTACATTATTATTTTACCAAAACACTGGAAAAATGTAAATTATGTGTTATAATGTATTATGCACGATGCATTGTGTGTGGAGGAGATATGGAAGTTACACTGTTACAACGTCCCGGCATTGCCAACATAACATTACGTTACTTTTTGTTTCTGCTGGGTATATTTACTATTTCCCTTGGGATCGCCTTTGCCACCCGAAGCGGTCTTGGAACACTTCCCCTTTCCAGCCTCCCATATGCATTGAGTCTGGGATTGAAACCGACCATGGGAACCTTCATGATGATGCTGAACCTGATTTGTTTCGCAGGTCAGTGGTTCATGCTCAGAAAAGATTTCCCTAAACCTTGGCTTCTCCAGATCCCTGCATCATTCCTCTTCGGATGGATGACCGACTTCTGTAACTGGCTGTTGGCGGATCTTGATCCGAACACATATATAATGCGCCTGTTATTCATCGCAGCAGGCATAACCATAGTAGCGCTGGGGCTCAGTATCGAAGTTTCTGCCAATACCATAATGCTGCCTGTTGACGGTTTCGTCAAAGCCATCGTTATGACCAGAGGCACCAACTTCGGTAAGACTAAAGTAGCCTTGGACAGCACCCTCGTATCATTGAGCATAATCTCCTCACTACTCATGCTCCACAGCATCGAAGGCGTCCGCGAAGGAACGATCCTGGCAGCGCTTTTTACAGGAACCTTGAGCCGTGTATTTACTCCTATCATAGGCCCTATGGTTCCCATTCCTGAGAAACTTTCAATTCCACAAACTCAAAATAATCACTTGGAAAAAATGCAGGGAAAATAATTCCTGCATTTTTTCTTTGTATATATTTCCCTATACTTATCCATAAAAATATGATATACTGATGAAGTTGATATATCGCTTTAAAGGGGCAAAGAATAAGAGGTTGTAAGGAGGATTTGATGCTAACTAAATTCAAAGAAAAAAGACAAGATATGAAAAGTCAGAAAAAGGCCATAAGAGCTGCTGTCAAAGAAGAAGTCATCAACAACATGAAAGCCAATTCGGCCAAAGCTCTGATCGATGACAGTGCTAAGATAATTGCCGAAAGGGATAAAATATCTCCGGAAGTCTATAAAGAGAAAAACGTCAAACTTGGACTGAGAAATTCCAATGGTACAGGTGTAGTTGTAGGGCTCACCAGGATCGGTGAAGTAAAGGGCTACACCACAGACGAAAACAAAAACAAGATACCTGTTGAGGGTAAGCTGTATTACAGAGGATACAGTATAGAAGATTTGGTAAACAGCTGTATGGCTGAAAACCGATTTGGTTTTGAAGAGGTTACCTTCCTTCTGATGTTTGGTTATCTTCCAAGTAAGTCTGAGCTGGAGGCTTTTAACAAATTGCTTGGAGCCAAAAGAGAGCTTCCTATGGGATTTGCAAGGGACATGATCCTGACGGCACCATCCAATAACATTATGAACAAACTGGCAAGAAGTGTACTTGCTTTATACTGCTATGATGATAACCCTGATGATATATCCATATCTAACGTTCTTCGTCAGTCAATAGATCTTATCGGTTACTTCCCTGCACTTATCGCTTATGCATATCAGGCGAAGGCTGCATACTATGACAACATGAGCCTGCATCTGCACAACCCTATACCTGAGCTTTCCACTTCGGAAAACATCCTCAGGATGATAAGGCCTACCGGAGAATATACTGACATCGAAGCAAAGACACTGGACCTTTCGATGATACTCCATGCAGAGCACGGCGGAGGAAACAATTCATCCTTCACCACTCATCTGGTGTCATCCACAGGTACCGATACATATTCTGCCATCGCTGCTGCCATCGGCTCCCTCAAGGGACCTAAGCACGGCGGGGCCAACATCGCAGTTATCAATATGCTAGATCATATAAAACAGCAGGTACCGAACTTCAATAACAGAGGCAAGCTGGATGATTACCTCATAAAGATACTGAAAAAAGAAGCCTATGACAAAACAGGACTGGTTTATGGTATGGGGCATGCCATCTATACATTATCCGATCCTAGAGCTACGGTTTTGAAAAAAATGGCGAAAAAGCTGGCAGAAAGCAAATACATGGAAGATGACTTCCTCCTCTGCGACTATATTGAAAAACGTGTTCCTGTTCTCAAGGCAGAACTTACAGGTGTGGAAAAGCCTATGCCTGCCAATGTGGACATGTATTCAGGTTTCGTATACCACGCTCTTGATATCCCTACTACCATCGCAACTCCGCTGTTTGCCACAGCCAGGCTGTCAGGCTGGTGTGCTCACAGACTGGAGGAGCTTAATGCAGGAGGTAAGCTGATGCGCCCTGCATACGACTCTGTACAGGAGCATCTGGAATATACCCCTATCAAAGACAGGGCCGGAAAACTCTTCATCAAATAGAATACATAACTGCATCTTAATAAAAAAAGGCGTCGTTCCATACAGGTCGGCGCCTTTGTGTTGATTGTCTATTGATCTAGATCCTTATTCTTCATTCACCCTTACATTTGATAATGAAAGACCGCTTATTTCCCCTGCACTGTGATCCTTCACTTCCACAGACTTGTTCTCCAACGATTTGTACAGATCCTTATAATCTCCTTCATTAAATGCAACGAATCTGCTTGTCTCCATGTTCAACCAAATGCTTTCAGTGGACACATCGAATTCAGCAACTTCTCCACCCGGGAACTTGCCCTTGCGATATTGAGTAAGGGTATCTTTAAGAACCCCTGAAATATCTTTTACTGCAGATGTCAATACAGTATCCGACATACTGCTCTTATCAGTTTCACATGCGATGACTTTGCCGTCATTCATCTCAGCCGCTTGGATTATAGGTTTTTCAATATTGTCCCCGCAGGCAAATATGACTTCAGTCCCGTTCTTGTACCATGATTCCGCCTTCTCCATAACAGCATCTCTGTCACTGCTTTCATCGCAGGAGTGATATTTGACATCTACGACTATCCCATTATTGGCCGCAGCAGCATTTGCTCCCTGCAGGAAACCATATCCGAAATCATTATACATCGGCTGGTCTGCTTCACCCATGAAACCCAGCTGTGATGCTCCGTTCTCAACAGCTGCAAAACCTGCCAGGTATCCTGCCTCTTCACATGAGAACAGAAGTACAGCAGTGTTTTCTGCTATCTTTGGTTCTTCCGTTTCAAGATCTGTATATTCTGCGTCTATGAGTATGAATTTCACATCCTTATATTCATCCTGCATATCGTAGATGACATTTTCAAAAGAGAAGCCGTCTGTTATTACGACTTTGGCACCTTTTGAAACGGCATCACTTATAACTGCTCGATACGCCTCTTCTGTCGCTTCTGCAGCCTTATAATACTTATGTGAAATACCGTTTTCAGCTCCGAATTCGCTGATGGCAGTCCATGCCACTTCGCTGTATCCGCCATCCATTATGAGACCTGAATCGGTGACCATGGCGATCTCATAGCTCACCTGTTCTTCCGGCTGTTCTTCTGTCGGCGAACCACATGCTGCCAATGCCAGCACCATTACCATAATCATGGTAACGACCGGTACAAGAAGTTTTTTCATGATACTCTCTCCTCCTTATTTATACAGTTCTTCCCTTCTATGCTTCAGCAGCGGCAGCTGCTGTCTTACGTCATCTGCGTGGTCGAAATCTATGTCTCCATATAGTATACATTCTTTTTCATCTGCGTGGGCAATAAACTTACCCCACGGATCTGAAATACATGAATTGCCATAAGCCACATATGGCCCATTCTCGTCACGGGCAGGTGAATTGGCTGCAAAGTAAACCTGATTATCAAGAGCCCTTGCCCTCATGGTCAGATCCCAGTGGACAGGCCCCGTAGTCATATTGAAAGCAGCCGGCAGCACTATCAGTTTTGCCCCTTCCAGTGCCATCTTCCTGTGCCATTCAGGAAATCTGACATCATAACAGATGGCCACACCTATCTTGCCGAATTCTGTGTCTATAACTGTCAGATCTTCACCGGCAGTAAGGGTATCGGACTCCATGAATCTTATGCCGCCCTTAACGTCTATATCAAAAAGATGTACCTTCCTGTGTCTTCCTATGATATTTCCTTCTTTGTCAAACGAAAATGAAGTATTGTACACCTTATCATCTTCTATCTCAGGTATGGATCCCCCTATGAGGTAGATACCCAGCTCTGCTGCCAGCTGTGACATGAACTTCACTGTAGGTCCGTCAGCAGGTTCCGAATACTCTCGGAAATAATCGTTGGAATAAGGACAGTTCCACATTTCAGGAAGAGACACCACCTGTGCACCGCCGGTGGCTGCTTCCCTAATGAATTTTTCCGCTGTCTCCATGCTTTCTTTCTTGTCAAACGACCCCTTCATCTGGCAAAGCCCGATCTTAAACATCTGCTTCTCCTCCTTTGATTATCTCCACGAATCTTCTGGTTATTCTTCCTGTAAATCCCCATATCACTTTACCGTCATAAGCTTTATATACCGGCACCGGCGCCTTTCCATGACGCCATTTGTAAGGCTCTCCGCCTGTCACTTCTGTATAGGGAAAATCCTCCGGCGGCTGGGGAGCCACCTTGGTCCAGTAGGTCTCCGGTTCGTTTTCCATCAGCCACTTCAGCGGCACAAGGAACACCTCTTCCACCTCGTCCGGGTTCAGCTTCAGCCGGTCAAGGGCACTTTCTTCGAGGATGCCCAGAAAAGCATACATGGCCACATTGCTGTAATTGACCATCATGTCCAGCTGACTGATCACACGGATCTTGTCAGCAGGCACGCCGATCTCTTCCCATGTTTCACGCAAAGCGCACTCTTTGGGAGTTTCCCCCGGTTCTTTCTTTCCTCCCGGGAAGCATATCTCTCCCGGCTGGACTTCCATATGTCTTGCTCTCAATTCATAGAGCACATGGAGTTCCCCCTCTTTTTCAACTACCGGCAGCAGCACGGCGAACTCATTGAAGAAGTCTTCCATCCCCGGTTTTCTTCCGGCAAATATATTTTCAATGTCATTTATTTTCAAGTTTTGTTTTGTTTTCATTTGTTTCCCTTTTTTGTTCAGCCCGGTTCTTCTGAAATCTGATGTTAAGGTATGAAGCCAGCAGTATGAATCCAATGCCTGCAAAAGTATTCCACAGAATGGTTTCTTTAAGGACTATCACAGCTATTACAGGAGCCAGCGCAGGCTTCAGGAAAAATGCGAATGATCCTGTAGTGGCATCTGACAGCTTTATGGATGTGAAGTAAGAATAGTATCCCAGCCCTGTTACGAATATGCCTGTATAAAGAACTATAGGGATGTTGTCTGCCACGCCGTCTAACACAGGTCTTCCCATTACGAGGATCACTGCCAAAAGCACTACGGAACCCAGCAGGAAGCTGATGCTTGCCTGTGCTATGGCACCGATCTTCTGGCTGACCATCTTACCTGTTACAGTATAAAACCCAAACGTGATGGCTGCAAGGAGAAGCATCCCTGCACCGAAAACAGTATTGCCTTCCTGTACATCCCACGGTCTTATGATGAATACCAGCCCCACGATACCTATCATAAGAGCTGTAAATCTACTCTTGGTTATTTTCTCCGAGGTCAGCAGATGTGCACATACCATCGTAAACAGCGGGTTTATGGAAAACATCACCGCTGCAGATGAAGCGTTGCAGTTCATTATTCCCACCTGGAACAATACCATGCTGACAGGTATGCCGATGGTGCCTACACCCAGCAATTTAAGCAGGTCTTTTCCCGTTAGTTTTATTTCTTTTTTCTTCATTTCCGACACGCCAAAAGGAAGGAGTACCAGTCCGCCTATGACAAATCTTAGGAATGTCAGCTGGAAAGGATCCAGGTCGTTTCCTGCCACTTTGCATGCCACTTCCATAGTACTGAACATCAGCGCTGTCAGTACCACAAAATAATATGCCTTGTTCATTTTTATGCCTTTTTTCTATTCTGTCTTTAAACGATAAAAAAGGCGGTGGAGATCACCGCCTTTTAAGTATTCTTGTAATTAGTTGAGGATCTCACATCCTTCAAAGTTCACACCTATCATTTCTTCTTTTTCTGCACTTATGCTTACTATGAAGCTCAGTTCATAGATTTCGGAGATAGCCTTAAGTCTATCAATAAATTCAGGCAGGTCACCCAGTGAAACATCTGCATGCTTCAGGATGCTGTCGATGAATATGGTTTCGATATCATGGTCGGAACTTATGATTCCGTAAATAAATCCGATGTACTCGTCGATGTTTGTGATATGTTCGTAATCTTCCATGCAGATCACTCTGATCTCATGCTTCAGTTCGTACATGAGTCTCTGGTTCTTGTTTATAAAAATTATGCTTCCATTGCTTGTTGCGATGCTATCATTTGCCAACTGCACCATCTGTCCTGTCTTGCCGCTACCTTTGTGGCCAATAAGTAATTTCACCATAATTATCATCCTCCTCTATATGCGTCATAAGTGCATTTATATTAAATAATATTATACACGATGTGGTTGTGTCAGGCAACCAAAAATCAATATCTAGATTTATTTTTTGCCCTAAGCTGACCGCATGCACCGTCTATGGCACTGCCCATTTCACGTCTTACAGTGGCAGGTATACCCGCCCTCTCAAGCTTGACCGCGATTTCTTCGGCCCTTTTCCTGGTGCTGCCGTCGAAGCCTGTTTCAGTAACTTTGTTCAGCGGTATCAGATTTACATGGCAAAGCATCCCCGAGAGCTTTTGCTTCATCAATTCCACATCACTGCCGCTGTCGTTTTCACCTTTTATAAGAGTATATTCAAAGGTTATGCGCCTTCCTGTCTTCTTCGTATATTCCTTTGCAGCCTCAAGGAGCTCATCTACGGGATAAGCATCGTTTACCGGCATGATGGCACTCCTTCCTGCGTTGTCCAGCCTGTGGAGGGATATTGCCAGATTCACCTGAGGGAAGTCTTCAGAGAACTGCTTGATAGCCGGGATCATACCGCTTGTGGACACGGTCATATTTCTCCAACTCATTTTTTTACCGTCAGGATCGTGCAGGATCGTCAGGAACTTCTTCAGATTCTCATAATTGTCAAAAGGCTCTCCCATACCCATAACAACGATATGGTTTATGGTCTTGCCTGTTTCTCTTTCTGCTGCATAAACTTGCTCCAGCATTTCACCTGCCGTTAGATTTCTGGTGAACCCATCCAGTGCAGTTGCACAGAACCTGCAGCCCATCTTGCATCCCACCTGAGATGATACGCAAAGTGAGTTGCCGTACTTATACTCCATGAAAACGCTTTCTATGGCATTACCGTCTTCAAGACCAAACAGGAACTTCTTAGTTCCGTCCTTCTTATCTTCCTGCATATCCAGAACATTGAGAGAGCCCACATAAGCAGCAGACTTGAGCTTTGCACGAAGGGGCTTGGAAAAGTCGGTCATCAGATCGAAATCTCTGACCCCTCTGTTGACCCATTTGAAAAGCTGCTTCCCGCGGAAAGGTTTTTCACCTATGCTTTCAGCGAAGGCTTTTGATTCTTCAGTTGTCATTCCGAGAAGATTTATCTTTTCCATATCCTATCTCCACTTAGGGTGTTTGATATCAAGATAGCTTTCCAGGCAGATCCAGTCGTTCTGAGGGTTTTCTGAAGCTATGCCGGGATAAAACTGCTGTACGTATTCGTCCACCAAAAGGCGCGAAAGCTTAGGGTGTCTGCCCTTTCCGGTAAGATCCAGACCGTTGGGCGTTATCAGCTTTTCACCATACCCTTCCAGCAAATTGATCACATCAGGCGGATCCATACCGAATTTTATAGACAGACCTTCTATATCCTTGCCCCCGACCACATAAAAATCGAACACCCCTATATGGTCGTTGACGCTCATCTGCGCCAGTCTTCTGAGGTTTTCTATGCTTGTGCTCATGACAATCCCTCCATTCGTTCCATCATATTCCCGCCATAACATTTCGGGCGGAGTGTTACCCCGCCCGATGTCGCATACATTGATTAAACTCTTTCTACGTCGATACCTGTCTTGTGTCCGTTCAGGTCTGAAGTCTTCAGCTCTGTTCCTGCTTCGATGGCAACTGCCAGAGTTTCCTTCATGATGTAGTCTTTGTGGATCTCGATAGCAGCAGCTACTTCTTCATCAGCCTCAACGAAGATCTTGATGTTGTCCATCATTTCGTAGTCGTTCTGCTTTCTCATCTGCTGTACCTTGGAGATCAGTTCTCTCGCCAGACCTTCCGCTGCCAGCTCATCAGTGATGGTAGTATCCAGGATAGCGAATACGTTGTTTTCCATGGCAACTGCGAAACCTTCCTTGGCGTCGATCTTAACGTCCACCATTTCCTTGGTGATCTCAACTGCTTCACCGTTGATGTCCATTGTGATCTTACCTTCAGCTTCCATTGCGGCTACTGTAGCAGCAGGATCTGCCTGTGCCAGTGCACCGCCGAATGCCTTGATGTTCTTGCCCAGCATAGGGCCTGCAACCTTGAAGTTAGGCTTCAGGCTGTAGTTCATATATTCATCAAGCTTGTTTTCGAATACTACAGTCTTGATGTTCAGTTCTTCCATGATCAGAGGAGTCAGGTCGCCGATGATGGCTTCATACTTACCATCGACCATAACTTCTGTCAGCGGCTGTCTAACCTTGATCCTTTCTTTTTCTCTGATTCCTCTTCCCAGAGCAACGAGAGTTCTAACAAGGTCCATTCTTTCTTCGACCTTTTGGTCGATGAGGCTTTCGTCTGCCTTAGGGAAGAATGCCAGGTGAACTGATTCTTCGCCTGTCAGGTTCTGATACATTTCATCTGAAATGAATGGTGCGAAAGGCGCGATCATCTTAGCTACGCCTACCAGCACTTCGTAAGTGGTAGCGTATACTGACTTCTTATCATCGTTCAGTTCTTCACCCCAGAATCTTCTTCTGGCTCTTCTGATATACCAGTTGGACAGATCTTCGTTGACGAAATCCTGGATCTTTCTTACGGACTTCATGTGGTCGTATCTATCCATTTCTTCTGTTACTTCCTTGATCAGCTTGTTGTACTTGCTGATGATCCATCTGTCAAGTTCAGGTCTCTTGTCATATGGCACTTCAAGGGATGCAGGATCCAGCTGATCCTGATTGGAGTAAAGTACGAAGAAGTTATATACATTCTTGATGGTTCCGAAGAACTTGCTCACGATTTCGATGAGTCCGTCTTCGTCGAACTTGGTCGGTGACCATGCAGGTGAAGTGTGGAGCAGGTACCATCTTGTAGCGTCTGCACCGTACTTGTCAAAGAGTTCGAACGGATCTACCGTATTGCCTCTTGACTTACTCATCTTCTTGCCTTCCTTGTCGAGGATCAGGTCGTTTACGAGAACGTTCTTGTAAGGAGCCTTGCCCTTGATGAATGTGGAGATGGCCATCAGTGAGTAGAACCATCCTCTTGTCTGGTCGATGCCTTCGCAGATGAAATCTGCAGGGAACAGCTCTTCATCGAAGTTTTCACTGTTTTCGAACGGATAGTGCTGCTGAGCGAAAGGCATTGATCCTGAGTCGAACCAGCAGTCCATAACTTCAGGTATCCTGCTCATTGTCTTGCCGCACTTTTCACATGTGATGTGAACGTCATCCACATATGGTCTGTGGAGTTCGATATCTTCTGTTATGGTTTCCTGAGCTTTTTCCACCAGCTCTGCTCTGCTTCCGATGCATTCCAGATGTCCGCATTCGCATCTCCAGATAGGAATAGGAGTTCCCCAGTATCTGTTTCTTGAAATAGCCCAGTCTTTAACTTCTTCCAGCCAGTTTCCGAATCTCTTTTCACCTACGAAATCAGGGAACCAGTTAACTGTATTGTTGTTGGCAACCAGCTGATCCTTCAGGCTGCTCATTTCGATATACCAGCTTGGCTTAGCATAGTAAACCAGCGGTGTTCCGCATCTCCAGCAGTGAGGATAGTTGTGGACGATCTTTTCCTTGGCGAAGATCTTGTCTTCTGCTGCCAGCCACTTGATGATGTCTACATCAAGTCCGTCTTCCATAACGAATCTGCCTGCCCATGGAGTTTCAGTATATTTACCTTCTTCGTCAACAGGGTTAACTACAGGAAGGTCATATTTTCTTCCGCACTGATAGTCGTCTTCACCGAATGCAGGTGCAGTATGAACGATACCTGTACCGTCTTCAAC
>CAYTVH010000037.1:0-17643 GCA_964441805.1 uncultured Oscillospiraceae bacterium
ATGGTTCATACTCTATGGACTTATGGGTATAGGAGCAGCCCGCATCTGGCTGGCTCCTGAATCTTTGGAACAGATAAAGGGCCTGCTGGTATTCACCCTGCAGCTTGCGGTGAATTTCTTCTGGAGCATCATATTCTTCAATTTCAAAGCATTTCAGTTCGCATTCTGGTGGCTGCTTCTTCTATGGGTGCTGATAATCATCATGATCTATATCTACAGCAAAGTCGACAAGCCGGCAGCGTGGCTGCAGATCCCGTATCTGTTGTGGGTAACCTTCGCCGGATACCTTACCTATATGGCATGGATGCTGAACTGATGGGTTACAGAGAAGCTCCGATCATCCAAGTCCGCGATGTGAAAAAAGCATATGGTGCCGTTCATGCTGTGAACGGCATCAGCCTTGATATATCAAAAGGTCAGATGGCGGCCATCATGGGTCCCAACGGTGCAGGAAAAAGCACTCTGATGGGGATATTATCCACTGCCCAAGGGTTCGATGAAGGGCAGATAAAAGTGGCCGGAATGGATATTAGAAGAAACAGCAGAAAGATACGTCAAATCATTGGTGTGGTGTTTCAAAACGGTGTTTTGGATCAACGGCTCACTGTGGGTGAAAACCTCCGTGTAAGGGCCGATTTTTACGGATTAAAGGGTAAAAGGCTGGAGGATCACATATCGTTAACAGCAGAACTGACAGGAATATCAGGTTTCATCGACAGACCGTACGGTAAATTGTCAGGCGGACAGAAACGAAGAAGTGATATAGCCAGAGCCCTGATCCATTCTCCGCGTATACTTTATTTGGACGAACCTGCGGCGGGGCTGGATCCCGGTATTCGAAACAGCATCATAAACACCATTGACAGTATAAGGAAAAATACGGGGATGACCGTTTTAATGACAACCCATTATATGGATGAGGCAGCCATAGCTGACAAGATAATCATAATGAAAAAGGGTGAGATCACCCATGAAGGTACGCCGAAACAAATGGGATCATACTTTCAAGCGATAAAAGGGGAATGGAGGCTTTGATGATAACTTTTGCATTGAGGAATACGGAACTTTTCTTCAGAGATAGATTCACTGTGCTCATGTCGCTTCTTGCCGAAGTGATAATCATGGTGCTTTACATAATGTTTATGCGTGACAACCTGATCACCCAGTTCGCTGCCATTGAAAATGCAGACAAAATATTGGACGTGTGGATGATATCCGGCATACTCGGCATAACTCCCGTGACTGCCGCAACAGGTGCATACGGGGTGATGATAGAGGACAAGGCCGTACAAATAGATAGAGATTTCATAACTTCGCCCCTTGGTCAAATAAGGATAACGTGCGGATATTTGACCGGCGCTTCATTGTCGGGCATATTGATATCATTTTTAGTGCTGCTCATTTCCCAGGGATATATGATCTGCAGATATGGCAGCACAGCAGGTGCAGGGAATATCATGGAGATTTATGGGATGATGATAATAGGATCCATATGCTGTGCCGCCATGATGATACTGCCGGTCTCATTCTTGAAAACAAGCAATTCACTTGCAGGATGCTGCACCATATTCGGTGCTTTGATCGGATTCATGACCGGAATATATCTTCCCATCGGATCATTGGGAGAAAGTGCAGCCGGCGTGGTGAAAGGCTTTCCTGTATCCCATGGAGTAGCCGTATTGAGGCAGCTGATGACCGGTCCGGTCATGGCAGAAACCATTGATATGGATAGCGCGGCGGCATTGGAGTTCAAGGAATACATGGGCATAGTTTTGGTAAATGAGGGTGAAGTATTGACCCGGCATAACAGTATAACTGTAATGATATTATGCGGCGCAGCATGTTTGTTGTTTACAGTTCTGAAGAACTTAGCAAGTGAAAGATGCCGCTGATATCAAAATGCTCCTGTACGCATCCGGCTTCACATTCCTCCCAAAACCCGTCTGTGAGCTTTATGAAAGCATTATTTATGATATCGGATGCACCTTTGAAGTTGCCGCAGGCGGCACGGCGCATGACTGCAGGTATATCGAATATTTCTCTGCTGCAGCAGCCCGGGTTTTCACAGAAAAGGCACTTTCCGGCTTCGGTCATGAGTTTAGCTTTGGCCTCAGGGAATGCATCATATATCCAGCCTTTTTCAACAGGTGTTTTAAGCTCCACCACATGATCTTTCATATCTTTTTTCCATACATATGGCTTCATGCCGTATTTTTTTAATACTGCATTGGCGGCAGCAATACCTGAAATGGTAACCGTAGGTGTTCCGGTGCCCATGGTGGTGGATTCTCCGCAGCAGTAAAGACCCGGCCATGCAGTTCGAATGGACTGCCTTTTGAGCATATGCTGTCCCAGCTTCTGTTTCGGACCTGCAGCAGCACCACAGTATTTCATCGTATACCTTTCAATGGTGAAGGGTGTGGCCAGTTCCCTGTAGATTATGTGATCTGATATGCCGGGAAATCTGTTTTCAAGAAGTGAGATGATGCGTGCTGATTCCTGTTCTTTCTGTTGATGGTAATGTTTTGGATCCCAGTCAAGAAAAGAAGGCCCTATTGCTATCAGTATATGGTGATCATCGTCACATAAGGTTTTATCATCGATGGAAGGTATGTATACCGTCACTTCCGACTCATCGATCACGCCGGGAGATGATGCCAACATTTCAATGGCACAGATGTCTTCATCCGGGATTTCTTTATCGATCACTGCATATAAAACCAGGCTTGAGTATGTGGCTTCCTGTGATCCTGTCCATTTTAACATTTCTTCCGTGACCATATGATCAGGCAGCAGTTTACCGTAAAGGTCCCATACAGTGCCGGAAAAAATAATGTTGTCCGCAGTCATTCTATGTCCGTTTCCCAAAAGGACACCCCTTGCTGAAGAGGAAAGTAATTTTACAGATCCGGGCGTATCTCTGAACAATATTTCCTCCACAGTTGTGTCATAGTACATATGTCCGCCGTTTTCTTCGATGACTTTTTCAAGAATCCCCGGAAGGAACAGAGTGGATCCGGCAGGATACCAGCTGCCGCCCTCATGGTTATCGATGAACATCACTGAAGCAAGGATGGCGGGGGCTTCTTCCAATGTGGCATAGCAGTATGTAGATGTGAGTTTGTCGAAGAATTTTAGTATTTCATCGTCATCAAAATACTTTCTAAGGAGCTTATCGGCGCTGATATTCAAATAAGACAGGAACCTAAAGTATGCTGCGGGATGTTTTAAAATGCTCTTTATGCCGGACAAGGGATCGGTCTCATCAGGCGTGGTAAAGCTGGGATTTTCACTGATCACCTTTTTATATAGTTTCCCCATATCCTTATAAAATCGGCGGATGTTGTTGGCTTGATGCGGGAAGACAGAAGAAAGATGTGTGATGAATTGGTCTATGTCTCCGGGAAACTTGATCCGCTTACCGTCGTAGTTGACGGCATACAGATGATCGTGTTTTATGACATGAATGGGCTCTTCCAGGCAGTTGAACAGGTATCTGTGGGCGTTGAAACCATGATCTCCGAAACCGAAGAGCATGGATGAGCCTTGATCGAAGACTGCAGGCTTTGCATCCAGCTGCCTTTTGAATATGCCGCAGCTGCCGCCGGGCTTGGACGCATGTTCACAGACGGCGACCGAAAGCCCGCGCTTTGCGAGAAGAGAAGCGGCCGAAAGGCCTGAAAGTCCTGCACCTATTATTATGCAATCGTATTTCATAATTGCCTCCTTGATAAATTATAGTGATAAAATATATGCACTTAGTTATGGAGCAATGCCAAGCTATATATAGCAGTTCATAGATAGTTCACAAACAGGTGATAGAATACTATGTCAAATTGTGCGCAATCAAAGGTGTGTAAATTATGAAAAAGAAAAACAGCTGGATGAAATTCAGACATAGAGTAGTTACGGCCGTCCTTAGACCACCGATCTTAACATATGTGAAATTCAAGTACGGCGTGGACGTTCAGCCATTCAAAGAACAGGGTAACAGGCAGTATCTGGTGCTTATGAACCATCAGACGGCATTTGACCAGTTCTTTATTGCAGGATCTTTTAAAGGAGCGGTATATTACATAGCAACTGAAGATATTTTCTCACTGGGATGGATATCGCGTGCACTTAGCTGGCTGGTTGCTCCGATCCCTATCAAGAAACAGACCATGGATATCCAAGCCGTGAAGAACTGTCTCAAGGTAGCAAAAGAGGGTGGTACCATAGCCCTTGCACCTGAAGGAAACCGTACATACAGCGGTAAGACGGAATACATCAAACCCGGCATCACAAGCCTTATCAAAAAGCTGAAGCTGCCCATCGCCATATACAGGATCGAAGGCGGATATGGCGTGATGCCCAGATGGAGCGATGTTGTCAGAAAAGGCGGCATGAAGGCTTATGTAAGCAAGGTCATAGAACCTGAAGAGGCTATGGCCATGTCCAATGATGAACTGTATGAACTGATCTGCAGCGAGCTTTATGTCAATGAAGCTGTTGTGGACAAGGAGTATCATCACAAGAATCTGGCTGAGTACATGGAAAGGGCAGTGTACATTTGTCCTAAATGCGGTTTCAGTACATTCGAAAGCCACGAGGATATTGTTGAATGCAAGAAATGCGGCATCAAGGTGAGATACCTTCCTACCAAAGAACTGGAAGGTGTGGGATTTGATTTTCCGCACCGCTTCGTAGGCGAATGGTATGCATATCAGAACGATGTGATAAACGGCATGTCCATAGAAGATCTTAAAGAAAAGATAGACTATACAGAAAAAGCGGGACTTTGGGAAGTCATAGTATATAAAAACAAATTCAAGATCGCCGATGAAAAGGTGATCACACTCAAAGGTGACTGTATTACAGTCGGTGACGATCTGGTATTCGATTTCGAAGAGACAGATGCAGTGACTATGTTGGGAAAGAACAAGGTAAACATTTATTACAAAGATAAGGTTTACCAGCTTAAGGGGAACGAGCGCTTCAACGGGCTCAAATACGTAAACGTTTTCAACAGATATAAGAACATAAGAGAGGGAAATAACGATGGAAAATTTTTGGGACTATAGTAACTGGGGAACGATAAATATCGTAGCAGTTCTTCTTCTGAGCCTTATCATAGCAACAGTATTAAAAAACCTTTTTCCAATACTGCATAAATCACTGATACCGACTTCGGTTCTCGGTGGTTTTATACTGTTGATCATTGCAGGCATATATAAGACAGTGACAGGAAACTTCTTCTTTGATACTGAATTTTTCGGCGGTCACGGATCGGCAACTCTTGAAGTAATTACCTATCACGCACTTGCCCTTGGGTTTACGGCATCAGCCCTCAAGAGTTCCAAGAACAAGATGAATAAGCAGAGAACTGTTGAGATCTTTGATACCGGTGTAACAACAGTAGCAACATATCTTATCCAGGGTATCCTTGGTCTGGCTATAACCATTCCTGCAGCAATGTTTATAATTGACAACTTCTTCCCGGCAGCAGGAATACTCGTTCCGTTCGGCTATGGTCAGGGATCAGGACAGGCTATGAACTTCGGCGGCATATTCGAAACTGATTTCGGATTCAATGGCGGTAAGAGTTTCGGTCTGACCATTGCAGCACTGGGCTTCCTTTCTGCTGCATTCGGCGGTGTTATCCACCTGAACATCCTCAAGAGAAGAGGTAAGATAGTATTCAATACTGCAAATATCGATGAAAGAGTAAAGCCTCATGAAATCGAAGAAGAAAACGAGATCCCAATGCAGGGCAGCATGGATAAGATGACTGTTCAAGTGGGATTCATCTGCGGTACATATCTGCTGGCTTATGCAATAATGTTTATCCTCGGAAATCTTGTTCCCGGATTCAAGTCAACTATCTACGGCTTCAACTTCATCCTGGGTGTACTGGCAGCAGTTCTCGTTAAGGCTGTAGTTAATTTCCTCAACAATAGAAATGTGATCAAGAGAAGATATACAAACAATTTCCTGCTGACAAGATGCAGCAACTTCTTCTTTGACATCATGATCGTTGCAGGTATTGCAGCTATCAGACTCAGCGTACTTGAAAAGTACTGGGGCATCATGCTGATCATGGGTGTACTGGCAGCGTTCCTCACTTACTTCTACGTAAGATTCGTTTCAGTAAAACTGTTCCCTGAATACCCTGAAGAGCAGTTCCTGGCAATGTACGGCATGCTTACAGGTACAGCAAGTACAGGTGTTATCCTGCTGAGAGAGATCGATGGCAATTTCGAAACTCCGGCTGCGGACAATCTGGTTTACCAGACTTTCCCTGCCATAGTATTCGGATTCCCGATGATGCTTCTGGCCACATTCGCACCTAAACAACCTGTGGTATGTTTGATCATCCTTATAGCATTCTTTGCTGTAATGAACGTCATCCTGTTCAGAAAGTTCATCTTCAGACGAAAGAAGAAAGCTTAACATTTGGTTTGAATGATTTTGGAGAACAACATGAAATTTGAAGAAATGAGAATCAACGATTTCACAGAAGTCCTTGCTTCCAAAGAGGCAGTTCCCGGCGGCGGCGGAGCATCAGCCCTGGTCGGTGCCGTGGGAATGGCTCTCGGCAGCATGGTGGGATCCCTCACCGTGGGCAAAAAGAAGTATGCTGATGTGGAAGACGAAATAAAAGAATTGATGGCAGAAGGGGAGATGCTGCGTCAAGAGCTGCTTTCCATGATGGACAAGGATGCCGAGGCATTTGCACCACTTGCCAAAGCGTACAGCATCCCTAAGGACGATCCATCAAGAGACGAGATCATGGAAAATGCACTGCTTGTGGCATGCCGGGCTCCTATGGACATCATGAGAACCGTATGCAAGGCCCTCGACCTTATGGCAGGTTTTGCTGCAAAGGGCTCCGCTCTGGCGATCTCCGACGCAGGCGTCGGCGCGGTCTGCTGCAAAGCAGCACTTCAGGGAGCATCATTAAATGTGTTCATCAACACTAAATCCATGAAAGACAGAGAGCGGGCTTTGGAGCTGGAGACAGAGGCAGAAGCCATGCTGGAGAAATACTGCACCATGGCAGATCAGATCTACAAGGCTGTCGTGGACAGGATAAGATAACAGACTGCGATTTGACGCAGATTAATAGACTGTTAATGAGAGGCGGATATTCCGGATATCCGTCTTTTTATTGTGGGGAAAGCTTGAAATTCCAACGATGCAACCGGCGGTTGACAAATTTCCAAGTTTGGTTGGTTGTGGGAAACAGTATAGATTTGGTAAAATACTGATTAAAGAGAGGAGGGGACTCATATGAATATAGCAGATAGGATAATAAATTTAAGAAAACAAAAGGGCTGGTCACAGGAAGAACTGGCTGAACGATTGGACGTTTCAAGGCAGTCTGTATCAAAATGGGAGAGCGGTGTCAGTATTCCCGATATAAACAGGATACTGCAGATGTCCGAAATATTCGGAGTGACTACTGATTATCTGCTGAAAGGTGACAATAAAGATAGTCTAAACTATACAAAATTATCAGAAGTGAAAAACTGTATACTTTCTGACACGCAGATAAAAAGCTTTCTCGATGATACGGCGCACTTTGCATATATGATAGCATTAGGTGTTTCTCTATGTATATTATCACCTGTTCTTCTCATAGGGCTGGCAGGTTGTGTTGTCGAAGATAGCCAAGGCGGTTTGTCTGAAACAGCATTTGTCGTTATCGGAATGCTGGCTCTCATGATAATGGTTGCAGTTGCTGTCAAGTTGTTTATCAGCAACAGTGTTTATATGAACAGATATAAGTATATCAAGGAAGGTGAGTTTGATCTCACAAATAATCAGTTGAAAGATATCGAGTACAGGTTTTCGGAGTATGAACCTGTATTTGGTAAAGG
Source organism: uncultured Oscillospiraceae bacterium (assembly GCA_964441805.1). Lineage (GTDB taxonomy): Bacteria > Bacillota > Clostridia > Peptostreptococcales > Anaerovoracaceae > Lentihominibacter. Next base: position 7,863 of record CAYTVH010000037.1, read on the forward strand.
TATAAGCCTGGGAGTAGGTTTGTGCATACTTAGTCCTATTCCTTTGATAATATCAGCCGTTGCCGAAGCAAGTGATACGATTGTTGTATTGATGGTACCGGTGCTGCTTATAATAGTAGCCATAGCGGTAAATATGTTCGTAAAACTCGGAGTTATAAGAGAAGGATATATGCAGCTGCTTAAACAGGAAGAATTCGAACCGACGAACAAGAAAAAGGCAGAGCTTGAAGAAAGAGTGAGCGGTATATACTGGCCTGTTGTTGTTGCCATATATCTTGTATGGAGTTTTATAGGTGATGCCTGGGCTAGATCATGGCTCATATTCCCAATAGCAGGATTGATATTCGCAGCCATAGTCAATGCCATGAAAAAATCGTGATATGGTAATGATGAAAAGTTTATTAGGCATGAAACGATTGTCATTTAAGAAAGCAAATTATAAATATGACAATATTAAGCTTGTTTTGCAATGAAAATTAAGATATTCTAACGGTTTTAGAAGGGGAATTTGTCAAAAAATATAATACGTGTTAATAAAGACAATGAATTTGTAAAAATCATTGTCATATCTATAATAAACGTAAAATTATGACAATCATATTTACATATTGGCACGAAAAATATGCAAACAGTAGATAATATTAGTTGTAAATTGTCAAATATCAGTTGGTTAATAAAAAAAGACAACACTATATTTTTAAAAAAATCAAAAAAGTATATTGACATATCGGGAAAAAGTGGTATTATTAAAGTGTACTAAAAAGGTACACAATAAATCATAACCAAAATTAGCGAAAATATATCAAATTATCAACATTCGACGCAAGTCGGAAACAAGGAGGAATTAACATGAAGTTTTATGTATGTGAACACTGTGGAAACAAAATCACTTTCGTAGAAAGCAAGGGCGTACCTGTAATGTGCTGCGGTCAGAAGATGACTGAGCTGGTTCCTAATACTGTAGATGCCGCTCAGGAAAAGCACGTACCTGTAGTGGAACAGGATGGTGACAAAGTAGTGGTAAAAGTTGGTTCAGTAGAACATCCGATGCTTGAAGAACACTACATCCAGTGGGTAGCAGTAGAAACTGAAAAGGGCAGCCAGATCAAGTATCTGAAGGCAGGCGAAAAACCTGAAGCTGTATTCGACCTGGCAGGTGAAAAACTGGTTGCTGTATATGAATACTGCAATCTCCACGGTCTTTGGAAGGCATAAGATAAATGGCAGTAAGACTCAATGACGATGCTAATATCGTTCAAATGATAAAAGACGGGCTGAAAAAGAAGAACGGATATTGTCCGTGCCGCCTTGAGATCAAAGATGAAAACAAATGTATCTGTGAAGAATTCAAGGCACAGATAGCAGATCCGGAATTCGAAGGATTCTGCCACTGTATGCTGTACTACAAGTCAAAAGACTGATAAATCATGTATACATACTGATAAACCTTGATTTTCACCACATACGGTGGTACTATATTCACAGGAAAATACTAGTTTAAGAATTTGCCTAATCCAATTAGGCAAATTTTTATGCGTTTGAACCTGATAAATCATCAACAAAACGAGGGGAAAATCATGCAGAAACAGGAAAAAACAGCGACTCACAATAAAATGGGTGAAATGCCCATAGGGCGGCTTATATTCACCATGTCATGGCCTGCAATAATATCCATGTTCATACAGGCTTTTTATAACGTTGTAGACAGTTTTTTCGTATCCAGACTTGGAGAAGAGGCATTGGCAGCCCTTACATATGTCAATCCTGTCCAGTTCCTTTTGATCGCAGTAGGCGTCGGTACAGGTGTCGGTATAAACTCACTGATTTCAAGACGTCTTGGTGCCGGCAGGATAGAAGAGGCAAATCTGGTGGCTTGTCATGGTTACAGATTATCTTTCTTCAACTGGGGTGTTTTCGCCATATTTGGCTTGTTTTTCTCAACACCGCTGATGAATATCATGTCAGATAATCCGTATATCGTTGAAAATGGTGCCATCTATATGCAGATCGTAACCATCGGATCTATTTTCGTAATGGTTCAGGTAACCTCCGAAAAGATCCTCCAGGCGACAGGAAACATGATGCTGCCGATGTTTTGCAGTCTTGTGGGCGCCATAACTAATATAATCCTGGATCCATTACTCATATTCGGGCTTGGACCATTCCCTGAAATGGGAGTTGCAGGCGCTGCCATCGCAACGGTTTTCGGGCAGTTCCTTTCAATGTGCCTTGGACAATATCTGCTCTTTGCAAAGGAGCATTCGGTTAAAGTAAGACTCAAAGGCTGGAAGATGGATAAACAGATCATCAAAGATATCTATGCAGTAGGTGCTCCATCAATATTGATGCAGTCCATTGGCTCAGTTATGCAGTTTGGAATGAACATGATCCTGGGAAGTCTGACAGAAACAGCTGTTGCCGTAATGGGAGTTTACGGAAGACTCCAGTCGTTCATATTCATGCCCGTATTCGGTCTCAATCAGGGCGTGCTGCCTATCATGGGATATAACTTCGGTGCAAGAAACAGAAAGAGACTGATGGAAACATACACGAAAGGATTTTTATCTGCGCTTTGTATAATGGGAGTTGGTCTGGTGATATTCCAGCTGTTCCCGCAGCAGCTTCTCGCCATATTCAATGCTCAGGGAAGTCAGCAGATGTTTGACATAGGTATACCGGCATTGAGAGCCATCAGCTGGTGCTTCCTGCCTGCATCATTCGGTATCATGACATCATCAATATTCCAGGCAACAGGCCATGGATTTATCAGTCTTTGGGCATCACTGATCAGACAGCTTGTCGGCATTCTGCCGCTGGCCTGGATACTTGCCCAAATAGGCGGTGTGACACTGGTTTGGTACTCATTCCCTCTGGCTGAGATCCTGGGAACTGCGTTCCTGATCATCATGCTCTGCCATATCTACAAAAAAGAAATAAAGCGCCTGGACGAAATGTCCTAGCGCCTTATGCAAAGCTCAGCATATCCTTGGGATCTGAGGGTTCTAAGAACGTCAAGGGTAGAGAACAATGATAGGTTCTCCGTCCTCGATCCTGTACTGTGAATCCAGCTCCACAAGATCATAGATAAGCGGGTCTTTCATGAGATGAGACCATGCAGTGTATGTGGCCTTGATGAAATCCGGGTTCAAAGGAATGTCTTCAGTTATGAGAGGACATTCATAAGGCAGCTGACCGCTGTGATATATCATATACAACTGACCATCTTCGTCCATATGTGGTGTGAGGGGAAAAGTCCTGCACTGCAATGGACGATTTTTTCTGTCACAAGATGGTGCCTTCAGACACTGACAGAAATAGACCTTACCGTGCCAGCTATCCGGAAATTCGTAATCTTCAGCCATGCACCAGCCCCATGAAAGCCAGTCTTCATCACGTGTGAAGACTTTTTCTTCGCCGGGAAGAAGGTAGATGCCCATATCAGGATCCTGGCATGTACAGCAGGCGGCACCACAATATTTACCACAGTCTTCATCGATAGGTGAAACTAGATCTAATAGTCTATATATAGCTTTAAATGTTTGTTTTTTGATTGAACTTTTCATAAAGGTATTATACAATATACGATGGTGTTAAAAAACAAAAAAATTTCTTCATATATATAAATATATGTATATGAAACCAAATATTAGACAAAAAAGGAAGTATTTAGCATTAGAGAGAAAGGATGTAACATTATGAGATTGGGAATAGACGTAGGATCAACAACAGTAAAGCTCATTCTGCTTGATGACGAAAACAATATCAAATACAGCAGATATGAAAGACATATGTCAAATGTATTTGAAACTGTTGTTGAACTTTTGAAACAGATGTACGACGAAATGGGTGACATGCAGCTGAAAACTGTAATAACAGGCTCAGGCGGACTCTCCCTTTCCAATGTACTCAAGATACCTTTTGAACAGGAAGTGGTGACATGCAGTGCTGCAGTTGAAGAACTGATACCTGAAACTGACGTTGCTATCGAGCTGGGCGGAGAAGATGCCAAGATCACCTTCTATGGTCAGACCATCGAACAGAGAATGAACGGAACATGTGCAGGGGGCACAGGTGCATTCATCGATCAGATGGCGGTTCTGCTCAACACAGACGCTTCAGGACTCAATGAAGCTGCAAAGAAGCACAACATGATATATCCGATCGCAGCAAGATGTGGCGTATTTGCCAAGACTGACATCCAGCCCCTCATCAATGAAGGCGCGCCTATCGAAGACCTGGCTGCATCAATTTTCCAGGCTGTGGTCAATCAGACCATCAGCGGACTTGCATGCGGACATACCATCAAGGGCAAAGTTGCATTCCTCGGAGGACCTTTGTCATTCCTTTCAGAACTGAGAAAGAGATTCATCGATACTCTTCAGCTGAAAGATGATGAGATCATATTTCCGGAGGATTCAAAATATTTCGTTGCCATCGGTGCAGCACTCAATGCATCCAAGTATGATGAAGTTGGTTTCAGCGATATCATAGCCAGGATCGACGATGCTGATCCTTCAGCACTTTCCGATACTAAACACGTGGATCCGCTGTTCAAGGATGCTGACGAGTATACGACTTTCAGAGACAGACACCTGAAGGATACCATCAAGAGAAAAGATATCAAGAAAGCAAGAGGCAAGGTGTTCCTGGGCATAGATGCAGGCTCTACAACAACTAAGGCAGCCCTCATAGATGAAGAAAAGAATCTGCTGTATTCATATTACACAGGTAATGAAGGAAAGCCTCTGGAAGCGACAATGAACATGCTGAAAGAGCTTTACTCACTGCTGCCGCCTAAGGCTTACATAGCAAACGTTACAGCCACAGGTTATGGTGAAGGACTCATCAAGGCTGCTTTCAAGGCTGACATGGGTGAGATCGAAACGATGGCTCACTATAAGGCCGCAGAAGAATTCCTGCCGGGCGTAGACTTCATATTGGACATCGGCGGACAAGACATGAAGTGCATGAGAATAAGAGATGGTGCCATCTACAACATCATGCTCAACGAGGCATGTTCCTCAGGATGCGGATCTTTCATCGAGACATATGCCAAATCCGTAAACATGGACGTAGAGTCCTTTGCAAGAGAAGCTCTCTTTGCCAAATCCCCTGTAGATCTTGGAACGAGATGCACAGTATTCATGAACTCCAAGGTGAAGCAGGCACAGAAGGAAGGGGCTACCATCGGAGACATCTCCGCAGGCCTTTCATATTCAGTAATAAAGAATGCCCTTTACAAGGTGATAAAGCTGAGAAATCCTGAAGAAGCAGGGGAAAAGATCGTTGTGCAGGGAGGTACTTTCCTCAACGATGCAGTTCTCAGAGCCATCGAAAACATCATGGGCAAAGATATCGTAAGGCCTGATATCGCAGGACTTATGGGTGCTTATGGTGCGGCTTTGATCGCAAGAGAAAACTATGTAGAAGACACTACTTCATCCCTGATAACACTGGATGAAATGCTTTCTTTCCATGTGGAGACCAGCCACGTGAGATGCAAGGGTTGTGAAAACAACTGCCTCATGACCATCAACAAGTTCAATGACGGCACCAGATTCTTCACAGGAAACAGATGCGAAAAGGGCGAAGGTAAATCTACAGATCAGGCGAACAAGCTGCCTAACATGTATGAATATAAATTAAAGAGATTATTCCAGTACAAGCCGTTGACCGTTGAACAGTCCAAGAGAGGTGTCATCGGTATCCCTAGAGTGCTGAACATGTACGAGAACTATCCGTTCTGGCATGTGCTGTTCACAAGACTGGGATTCAGCGTTATGCTGTCACCTTCATCAAACAAGGAAATATACGAACGCGGTATGGAAACCATCTCATCCGATACTGCATGTTATCCTGCCAAGTTGGTACATGGACATATCAAATGGCTGGTTGAACACGGTGCCAAGTGGATATTCTATCCAAGCATCAACTATGAACGCATAGAGGATGAAACAGCGCCTAATCACTATAACTGTCCGATCGTAGCTACATATCCGGAAGTTATAGCCGGAAATATGGATGATGTTTTTGCTGACAACGACGTGATATTCTCACATCCATTCCTGCCATATGATAACGATGATTTCCTGGCGAGAGAACTTTATAAGATGCTGAGAAGAACAGGTGTAGGAAGACTGGAACTGGAAGATGCCATCAAGATGGCGAGGGCAGAAGACAGACGTTTCAAAGGCGATATCAAAAAGCACGGTGAAGCTGCTCTCAGATGGGCAAGAGAACATAAGAAAAAGTCTGTGGTTCTTGCAGGAAGACCTTATCATCTGGACCCTGAAATCAACCACGGTATCGATAAGATAATAAGCTCCTTCGATATGGTCGTACTGACTGAAGACTCAGTGGCACATTTGGGCAAGCTCAACAGACCTCTCAGAGTACTTGACCAGTGGATGTACCATTCAAGACTCTATAAAGCGGCGACATTCGTAGGAACTACAGATGATGTTGAGATCGTACAGCTCAACTCATTTGGATGCGGACTTGATGCCGTAACTACCGATCAGGTAGAAGAAATAACAAAGAAAAACAACAAGCTTTATACTGTTCTCAAAATTGACGAAGGTACCAACATGGGTGCTGCAAAGATCAGAATAAGATCTCTCAAGGCAGCCATGGATGAGCGTACAAAGAACAAGGTAAAGCATATAGACGACAGATCTCCTTACGTAAGGAAATTCTTCACCAAGGAGATGAGAAAAGATTACACCATGCTCATACCTGAAATGGCACCTATGCATTTCCAGTTCCTGGAGACTGCTCTTGGTAAGGCGGGATACAAGGCCAAGAGGCTGCCGACAGTAGACAAGAATGCTGTTGAAGAAGGTCTGAAGTACATAAATAATGATGCGTGCTATCCTACCATAGTATCGCTGGGACAGATAATCTCATACCTCAAGTCAGGTGAAGTAGACCTTGATAAAGTGGCTATCTTCATGAGCCAGACAGGCGGACAGTGCCGTGCCAGCAACTACGTGGCACTTTTGAGAAAAGCACTGAAAGATATGGATATGGAACAGATCCCTGTAGTATCCGTAAACATGTCGGGTCTTGAGTCAAATCCGGGATTCAACCTGATTTCCTATAAGCTTATCAAGAGAGTCTTGATGGGAATGATATACGGTGACCTTTTCATGAGAGTCCTCTACAAGACCAGACCTTATGAGAAAGTGCCCGGTTCGGCCGATGAACTGTTTGAGAAATGGTCGAGGGTGGCCAGAAGAAATGTCCACACAGGAAGCATTAGAAAGTTCAAGACAACCATAGAGGGAATCGTAAAGGACTTCGATGCACTGCCGCTGCAGGAAGGCTTAAAGAAGCCAAAAGTAGGTGTAGTAGGTGAGATCCTCGTTAAGTATCATCCAAATGCCAACAACGATATCGTGAGCATCATCGAGCAGGAGGGCGGCGAAGCCGTGGTTCTTGATCTGATAGACTTCTTCATGTACGGCATGTACAGTAAAGAATACAACTACATCAACCTTTCAGGAAGCTACAAACAAATGGTTGGAAATAAGATCGCCATCGGTGTTGTAGAATACTTCAGAAAGCCGCTTCGTAAGGCTCTTGAAGAAAGCAAGCGTTTCCATCCGCCTATGTATATAGCCGATATCGCAAAGAAGGCACAGGAAGTTGCGTCTCTGGGCAACCAGTGCGGAGAAGGCTGGCTGTTGGCAGGAGAGATGGTTGACCTGATCGATGACGGTGTAGAAAACATCGTATGTATGCAGCCATTCGCATGTCTGCCAAACCACGTAACAGGCAAGGGTATGATGAAGCCGCTTAGAAAGAGAAATCCGAAGGCCAACATCGCAGCCATCGACTATGACCCCGGTGCATCAGATGTTAACCAGCTTAACCGTATCAAGCTGATGATGGCGACAGCCCATAAGAACCTTCAGGATAAGGAATAAGTGCGCTTTTGGATAAAGGGAGAGGTGCAATGATTTTAGAGACTAAGGATCTTAAGATCCGTCCAACAGAGATGGATGATCTGGAGCTGTTCTACGTATGGGAACGTGATCCGGATGTTACGAAATTTTTCAGCATCGGTGATGATCAGAGCAGAGATGAACTTTATCAGAAGTATTTCAATGATCTGCAGGATCCTGCCGCTCGTCAGTTTACCATAGAGCTGAAGGGGTCGTGTGAGAACACTGTTATCGGTCGCATCGTCATCGGCGATATCATCGAAGGCTGGAAGGCTGAAATATGGCGTATTTACATTGCCGATACTGCACTGAGAGGCAAAGGTCTCGGCAGGCAGGCAATGGAAGCTGTCATGAAGTACTGTTTCGAGGAACTGAAGCTTGAGAGATTGTATCTTGATCATTACACAGGCAATCCTGCCAGATATCTTTATCTGGATCTCGGCTTCAAACCGGAAGGATGTCTCAGAAACAACTGCCGCAAAAATGGTGTGCTCTATGATGTGCATCTTCTTTCCATGCTGAGAGAAGAATACGAGGCTCTTTATTAAGAGAATATATGTCCTTGAATTCATAGAAGAATGGGTGTATAATATTTCAGGAAAATTTTAAAAAGGTTAGGAGGTGTCTCCATGGGAAGACACGGTACAATTGCAGGTAGAAAAGCGGCACAGGATTCCAGACGTGCGGCAATGTTCACAAAATACGGAAGAGCTATCATCGTAGCTGCTAAAGCAGGCGGAGACCCTGACTACAATGCTACACTGAGAGTTGCTATAGAAAAGGCAAAGGCCATCGGCATGCCTAATGACAACATCAAGAGAGCTATCAAGAAGGGTACAGGCGAACTGGCTGGCGAAACTTATGAAGAACTGGTATTTGAAGGTTACGGAGTAGGCGGAGTTGCAGTTATCGTTGAAACTCTTACAGATAACAGAAACAGAACTTCTTCATCAGTAAGAGCAGCATTTGACAAGTATGGCGGCAACCTGGGAACTCCGGGATGCGTATCATATATGTTCGCAAGAAAAGGTGTTCTCATCATCGAAAAGACTGATGAGATCGATGAAGACGCTCTGATGGAAACAGCTCTCGAAGCAGGTGCTGACGATATGATCGTTCACGAAGACAGCTTTGAGATCCAGACAGAACCTGCTGCTTACACAGACGTTCACGGAGCTCTGACAGAAGCAGGCTATGAACTGGTTGACTCTGACATCGAATTCGTTCCATCAATGGAAGCTGCTCCAAACGGAGAAGACCAGATCAAAAATCTTAGAAAGATGCTGGATGTTCTGGAAGATAACGACGACGTACAAAAGGTACATCATAACTGCAGTATCGATTTAGAAGACTAGTAAGCAGATAGCTTTAATGGAATAACTTGTAATTAGATCCTCTTGTGTAAAGCGCAGGGGGATTTTTTATGCAAAGGATTTATGTTAGTAGAGTTTTCCTGTTGCCTCTGTCTGTTCACTAAGTCTCGAAGCCGGAAATTACGGAGGATCATTCGCAATCCTTGGGTTTTCTCGTGAACTCGCGACTTTGTGTCGCTCAGACAACACGAGAAAAGCACCAAGCCTTCTGCTCATAATACTCTCGTAATTTAATCGGTTTCTGCGAAATCGTTCACAGGCAGAGGCGACAGGAAAACTATTAACAAAATAATTAACAATATGATAAAATATCACCAAGGACGGTTGTAGCAAAGAATAAAGGAAATATAGATATGACTGAAAAGAATATAATTGAACTACAGAAAGAAATAGACGAGCTGAGGGCTCAGAATGAAGCTCTCGTGCTGGAAAATGAGAAGTTAAAGAAAGATGCCAATACAC
>CAYTVH010000038.1:0-17588 GCA_964441805.1 uncultured Oscillospiraceae bacterium
GACAGACCGCGCGGCGAATTCTTCCACACCAACTGGACAGGACGCGGCGGAAACACTTCAGCGGGACAGTACGATGCATAAAGGCATCATAGCTCTGGACCTTGACGGCACGCTCCTTGACTCCAACAAAGAGCTTTCCGAGCGCAATCTGAGCGCTTTGGAAAAAGCGGCCGCCGCAGGCTATGAGATAGTTCCCACCACAGGACGCTTTTACAAAGGCATGCCCCGATCCATACGCAGCTTGCCTTTTGTGAGATATATCATCACCATCAATGGTGCTGAAGCAGCGGATCTTATGACAGGAGACGTTATCTACAAGGCAGAGATGCCGTGGCAGAAGGCCATCGACATCATGAAGTGGCTGGATCATTATCCTGTCATCTACGACTGCTACATGAAGAACCAAGGGTGGATGACGAGATCTCAAAAAGAGCTGATCGATGAGGTGGTGGAAAGCCCTCACTCCCGCAAGATGCTCCACGAACTGCGCCATCCGGTGCCTGAACTGAAAGCTTTTCTCCAAGAAGAAAAACACGATGTTCAGAAAGTCCAGTTCTTCGTAAAAGATGTGTCCGCACGTCCCGAAATGATGAAGAAGCTGGCGGAAACATTTGAAGGCATAGTGGTATCAAGCGCACTTCCTCAGAACGTGGAGATAAACGATACATATGCCAACAAGGGAGATGCCCTCATGGCACTGGCAAAGCACCTGGGGCTGCCGAAGGAAGCGACCTTTGGATTCGGTGACGGTCTCAATGATCTGCCGATGATACGTGCTGCCGGAACAGGCATAGCCATGACAAACGGAGCACCTGAAGTGAAAGCGGCTGCAGACTTGATTGCCCCGTCATGCGACGATGACGGCGTGGCCGTAATGATAGAAAAAATTCTGGAGGTATAAACATGGAACTTTCATTAAGACCTGACCTTAAGGGAAAAGTGGCAGTTGTTACCGGCGGTGCCGGAATACTGTGCCGTGAATTTGCAAAGGCGCTGGCTGTATGCGGTGCCAAAGTGGTCATTGCAGGAAGGACTCTTGCCAAGGCGGAAGCTGTAGCTGAAGAGATCTGCAATGAAGGCGGACAGGCCATCGCAGTTCAGATAGACGTCACAAACAAGGAAAGCGTCAAGGCTGCCCACGAAGAAGTGCTGGCCAAGTACGGCAAGTGCGATATCCTCATCAACGGTGCAGGAGGAAACCACCCACGTGCAACTACAGATCATGAATATTATGAATCCGGTGATATTGATGCAGACACCAAGAGCTTTTTCGACCTGGATGATGAAGACGTTGAATTCGTTTTCAACCTGAACTTCATCGGAACTCTCCTTCCGACCCAGGAATTCGCCAAGGATATGCTGGGCCGCAAAGGCTGCACCATCCTCAACGTAAGCTCCATGAATGCTTATACGCCTCTGACTAAGATACCTGCTTACTCGGGAGCTAAAGCTGCCATATCCAACTTCACTCAGTGGCTGGCAGTACACTTCAGCAAGGAAGGTATCCGTGTCAACGGTATCGCACCGGGATTCTTCTCCACAGAGCAGAACAAGAAGCTGCTGTGGAACGAGGACGGAACTCCTACTGCACGTACCAACAAGATCCTCAACGCTACACCGATGGGAAGATTCGGCGAGCCTGATGAACTGCTGGGAGCCCTCATGTTCCTGGTGGATGAAAAGGCGGCATCATTCGTTACAGGCATCGTTATTCCTGTAGACGGAGGATTCTCAGCTTATAGTGGAGTATAGGCGGCATAGCTAAAGTACACAGAAAAGTGTAACTTAAATCTTGGAGGAGCCAAATGAAACATTTTGTTTACGAAAATAATAATGACGGCCTGACGGAAAATGAGATCCGTCAGGCACTTTTAAAAAGTCTGGAAGGAAGAGAGCTGAAAAACGTGCTGATAATCCCTCCGGACTTTACGCGTTTTCATTCAAACGCAGGCCTTATAACCAACATATATTATCACGAGCTTACGGACAGAGGATGCACAGTGGATATCCTTCCTGCTCTCGGTACCCACGTGCCTATGAGCGAAGAGGAGTGCAGGATCATGTACGGCGATATTCCTTTTGAAAAGTTCATACCGCACAACTGGCGTGAGGATGTCATGAACATCGGGGAAGTGCCGTCAGAGTATATCGAAGAGATAACTGAAGGACTTTGGAAGGATTCTGTTGCGGTAGAAGTCAACAGACTGGTGATGGATGAGAAGTATGACCTGATCCTCAGCATCGGCCAGGTGGTGCCTCACGAAGTTATCGGTATGGCCAACCACGCCAAGAACCTTTTCGTAGGCGTTGGCGGCAGCGAAATGATCAACTCAAGCCATATGATCGGTGCTGTCTACGGCATGGAAAGGATGATGGGCAAGGATCACACGCCTGTGAGAAAGGTGTTCGACTATGGTATGGAACATCATCTAAAGGATCGTCCTATCGTGTTCGCATTGACTGTATGTACGGCTCCCGGCGGAAAGATCTGCACCCACGGGCTGTTCATCGGTGATACGAGAGAAGTGCTGGAAGCAGCCATTGAACTGTCACAGGAAAAGAACATCGACTTTGTGGATACAGGCATCAAGAAATGCGTAGTGTATCTTGACCCATCTGAGTTCAAGAGCACATGGCTTGGAAATAAGTCGGTTTACCGTACAAGGATGGCCATCGCTGACGGCGGCGAACTGCTGGTGCTGGCACCGGGGATCGAACGTTTCGGCGAAGACGACCAGGTGGACAAGCTGATCAGGAAGTACGGCTACAGAGGAAGGATCACTACTCTGGAGCAGTTTGAGAAAGCTGAAAATCAGGATCTCCGCGACAACATGGGTGCAGCGGCACATCTGATCCACGGTTCATCAGACGACAGATTCACCATCACTTATGCGGTGAAGAATATCAGCAAAGAAGAAATCGAATCTGTGGGCTTCCAGGCTGCAGATTACGACGAAATGATAAAGCGTTACGATCCCGAGAAACTGGCTTACGGCTACAATACTCTGGAAGACGGAGAAGAGATATACTATATCCCTAATCCGGCTCTGGGACTTTGGATCAACCGCGAAAAGTTTTAATAAGGGGCAATCCCCACAGGAGACTATAATGAGAAAATTTATGGATGGAGATTTCCTCCTGACAACTGACACGGCAAAGAAGCTGTTCCATGAACATGCAGCGGACTGTCCCATAATCGACTATCACAATCATCTGCCTGCAGTTGAGATCTTTGAGAAGAAGACTTACGAAAACCTGGCACAGGTTTGGCTGGCAGCTGATCACTATAAATGGAGATGCATGCGTGTCTGCGGCATCGATGAAAAGTACATCACAGGCGATGCTTCCGATAAGGAAAAGTTCATGAAGTTCGCTAGTATAATGCCGCGCCTCATCGGAACGCCGGTATATCACTGGGCACATCTTGAACTGCAGAGATACTTCGGTATCCACGATGTGATCTCAGCCGATACTGCTGAAATGATCTGGGACAAGACTTGTGAAATGCTTCAAGGTCAAGGCTTCGATGCAGTTTCACTCCTTAAGAAGATGGACGTGAAAGTCCTCTGCACTACTGATGACCCTGCAGATGATCTCAAGTGGCACATCAAGATCGCTGAAGCAGATGATGCGCCGTTCAAAGCGCTGCCTTCATTCCGTCCCGACAGATTCCTGAACATCGATCAGCCGGCATGGAAAGACGCTCTTGCTCAGCTGGGTGACAGATACGGCAAAGTAACATCATGGGATTCATTACTTGATGCCCTGAGAAAGTCTCTGGACTTTTTCTGCGAAGCAGGATGCAAGGTTACTGACCACGGTTTCATCCACTTCAGATACGCGAGAGAAGCTACCGGTGTCAAGGCAGAGGCGGTGTTTGATAAAGGATTTGCAGGAGAGACCCTCAGCGAAGAAGAAATCGCTGTATTCCAGGGGGCACTGCTGAGATTTTTTGCAGCAGAATACAATAATAGAGATATGGCGATGCAGCTTCATCTGGGGCCTATCAGAAACAATTCCCCTAAGCTGATGAAGGCATTCGGTGCAGATGCAGGAGGAGACAGCATAGGCGCGGCAACAGATCCGTTCCTGCTGGGAGCTTTCCTTGGTGATCTGGAAGCATCAGATGATCTGCCGAAGACTATACTTTACAACCTGAACCCTGCCGACAGCGCTATGCTGGCAACCATGGCAGTGAACTACGGGTCTAAAGTACAGTACGGTGCAGCATGGTGGCTCCACGACCACATCAGAGGTATCAACGAACAGCTGGACCAGTTGCTGGAAACAGGAATGCTGGCAGGATCAGTGGGAATGCTGACAGACTCCAGAAGCTTCACATCATTCACAAGACACGAATATTTCAGAAGGATCCTCTGCGAAAAGATCGGAAACCTGGTGGAAAGCGGCCAGTATCCGAATGATTTAGATGTGCTGGGTGAAATGGTTGAAGACATCTGCTGGAGAAATGCAGTTAAGTTCTTTGGATTTGAAATATAGATATAGATGATTTTAGAGATAAAGGAGAAAGGCATGGGTGCACTTAAAGACTTAAAGGTACTTGATTTTTCCACATTGCTTCCGGGGCCTTTCGCATCACTGATGCTGGCTGACATGGGAGCGGATGTTTTGAAGATAAGTTCAGCCAGCAAGCCGGACATCGTTACCGACTATCCTCCGTTCATCGAGGACACAGGTGTTTCTGCATGTCAGGCATGGCTGGGAAGAAACAAAAAGAGCATGTTCCTGAACCTTAAGACTGAAGAAGGCGTTGCCATCGTCAAGGAACTGGTGAAGGAATATGATATCGTTTTGGAACAGTTCCGTCCGGGAGTTATGGACAAGCTGGGTATCGGTTACGAAGATCTGAAAGCTGTCAATCCGTCTGTGATCTATTGTTCGCTGACAGGTTATGGTCAGACAGGACCTCTTAGAGATGCAGCAGGCCATGATATAAACTACATGGCAAGAAGCGGTATCATTTCTCATGCGGGAAGAAAAGAAGAAGGACCGTCACTGATGAACTTCCAGATCGCTGATATTGCGGTGGGATCACTCAACTCAGTGATAGGCATCCTGGCTGCTGTGAACCACAGAAGAAACACAGGACAGGGACAATACATAGACGTTGCCATGATGGACGGATGCGTACCGTTCAACAGCATCGACGGAGCCAGCTTCCTCGTTTCAGGTAAGCAGCCTGAAAGAGAAGGTGAAAGACTCAACGGCGGATGCGTATATGATTTTTATGAAACAAAAGATGGTCAGTACATGAGCGTCGGTTCGCTGGAGCCGCAGTTCTGGTCTCGCTTCTGTATGGCTATAGGTCGTGAGGACTTGATCGAAGGAACTGTGTGGCCTGAAAATGTGGCAGAAGTAAAGGCTCAGATAAGGGGCATATTCAAGACTAAGACGCGCGAAGAGTGGGTGGAAGTATTTGCTGAATACGATGCCTGCGTACAGCCTGTGCTGGATCTAAAGGAAGCTCTCCTTGAGGACGAGCAGATAAAGGCACGCGAGATGGTCGTAGAAGTAGACCTGCCGCTCCATGAAGGCGTGAAGGTGAAACAGCTTGCAACATCCATCAAGATGAGTGAATGTCCATGTAAGTATGAGCAGGCAGGATATCCTGCAGGCTATCATACCCATGAAATGATCGAAAAGCTGGGTCTTGATTATGCTGAACTTGAAGCAAAAGGCGTTTTTAAATAAATAAGCGATTATATAGGTGTATTATAAATGAAAGTATTACTGGCTTCGATAGATTCCAAGTTCATACATTCAAATCTAGCTGTCCACAGCCTGAAGGCTTATGCTGAAAAGAAGCTCTGCGAAAGCAGAGCTTCTTGTGATTTCACAGAAGGCTGTAATGACATCTATATTGAAATAGCAGAGTACACCATCAACCAGCAGCCGCAGAAAGTTCTGGCAGATATCTACAGACGTGATGCAGATATGATCATGTTTTCATGTTATATCTGGAACAGATCATTCATGTCAAAACTTCTTGATGATCTGGCAAAAATCAGACCTGATGCAGAGATTTGGCTGGGTGGACCGGAAGTTTCATTTGATGGTGAAAAAGTTCTCAAAGAATTTGCTAATGTACACGGCATAATGATGGGCGAAGGGGAAGAAACTTTCACTCAACTGCTGTCTGTGTATGCTGCAGCAGATGCTAGTGTCGATGCTCTCGGCTTTGCTTGCGGCATCATATACCGTGATGCGGCAGGAAGCATAGTTCGCACACCGCAGAGGGAGCCTTTGGATATGGATCAGCTGCCCTTTGCATATGAGGACTTGGAAGAGTTTGAAAACAGGATAATATATTATGAAAGCAGCAGAGGCTGTCCATTCAGATGCAGCTACTGCCTGTCATCGGTAGACAAGAAGCTGAGGTTCAGAAGTCTCGAGCTGGTGAAGAAAGAACTGAAATTTTTCTTAGATAACAAGGTGCCGCAGGTGAAATTCGTGGACAGGACTTTTAACTGCGATCATGATAGGACCATGGAAATATGGCGATTCATCAAGGAAAATGACAACGGCATCACCAACTTCCACTTTGAGATGGCGGCTGATATTTTAGCAGATGGTGAGATAGAGCTGCTCAACAGTTTAAGACCGGGTCAGGTACAGCTGGAAATAGGAGTGCAGACGACTAATGCGGAAACCCTGGCAGCTATTCAGAGACCTATGGATTTCAGAAAGCTTTGCAGGAATGTCGAAGCTGTGAAGTCTGCGGGCAATGTGCATCTTCATCTCGACTTGATAGCGGGATTGCCTTATGAAGATATGGCAAGCTTCGAAAGATCATTCAACGATGTGTTCAGTCTCAGACCGGAGCAGCTGCAGCTGGGATTCCTGAAGGTGCTTAAAGGTTCACCTATGGCTGACAGATGTGAAGAGTACGGATTGAAATATACGGCAGCACCGCCTTACGAGGTGCTGGAGACTAAGTGGATATCATATGATGATCTGCTTAAGTTGAAACAGATCGAAGAGATGGTGGAAGTGTATTACAATTCAGGACAGTTCAGCCGTACGTTGGAGTTGCTGTTGAGTATGTTCGATAGTGCATTCAATATGTTTGATTCTTTGGCAAAATGGTACGAAGAGAATGGACTAGGCATGATCAATATGTCGAGAAACAGCCGGTATGAGAGTTTGAAGAAGTTTGCGGCTGAAGTTTGTATAGTAGGCCGGGATAGAAAAGCAGATGATGATGGGATTTTACGAGAAGCTTTGATCTACGATTATTATTCTCGAGACAACGTGAGGACAAGACCGGTATTCCTTGGACCGGAGACTGTAGATAAAGAAACAGAGCGTGAGTTTTATAGTCAGCAGGAGAAAAACCTGTGGAAACATACCCATCTTGAGAAATTTGGAGACAGATTATATTTGTTTGATTATGAGACTAGAGATCCGCTGACAAACAATGCTATGGTGAGAGAAACCGGTCAAATCACAAAGAAATAAAAGAAAATCGTGTAAATCTTGCTAATCAGCATTGGATTTACACGATTTTTAATTGCACTAAAATGATAGAATGAAGAGAACGCTATGATTGCAATACTTGGTTGCTGTTTAATTGTTGATTGAGTTTACTGATTTGTTGTTGTAGCGTCGGTAATATTCGTTTTATGGACATTTCGCTATTTAAAACGGGATGAATCGTGTAAAAGACGTAGAATAATCCATTTTTACAAGATTCACATATTATGGAATAAGCGCAACGCCATTCACTACCCTAATTCTATCATGGTATCGATGCATTTTCTCGCCTTATCCATGACTTCTTTGTCTAGAATGATTTCTTCACCTGCGATACCTTTGCAGCACTGATAAACATCAGCCAGCGTAGTCAGTTTCATATCGTTGCACACGCAGTTTTTACTGAGGGGGTAGAACTTCTTGTCGGGGCATTCAAACTGCAAATGCTGCACGATGCTGCTTTCTGTACCGATGATGAATTCCTTGGCATCGCTCTTTTTCGCAAAGTCCATGATACCGGTAGTGCTTCCCGCGTAGTCAGCTTCGGCAGTAACTTCCGGCAGGGATTCAGGATGTACCAGCAGAAGGGCATCCGGATGAAGCCTCTTTGCTTCGTCAACAGCTTCTTTAGTAAGTGCACATGCATGCACAGGACAGCAGCCGTCTATCAGCTGTATGTTCTTTTCGGGGATCTTCTTGGCGATCCATGCACCGAGATTCTGATCGGGAACGAAGAGGATATCTTTAGCTTCCATGTTGCCGATGACCTGCGGAGCTGAAGATGATGTGACGCAAACGTCGCAGATGGTCTTCAGTTCAGACGTTGTGTTTATGTAAGCTACTACCGTATGGTCAGGATACTGCTTTTTCAAAGCCTCCAGCTTTGGTACGTCCAGCTGATCCGCCATGGCACAGCCGGCCTGAGGGTTGGCAAGGATGACTTTCTTATCAGGTGCCAGTATCTTCACTGTTTCTGCCATGAAGCGTACTCCGCACATGATGATGGTTTTCTGCGGTGCTTCTGCAGCCTTGAGGCTCAGTCCGTAGGAGTCGCCCATGTAGTCGGCCACTTCCCATATATCGTGACTCTGGTAAGCATGTACCAGTATACATATATCGTTTTCTTCTTTTAGTCTCAGGATCTCATCCTGCATTTCTCTGGTGTTCATTGTTTTACCTCCAACAAGCAAGATTATATCTCTGTCCGCTGAAGGTGTCAACCCAGATGTAAATAAAAATTATTGACAGCTGTCTTGTCAGCTGTCAATAAAAGTGGTATACTGTGCAGCGTTGGCGAACTTTCGCCACTAAACTTAACGATTTTGGGAAAGCGAAGAACCATGAAAACAGACATTTTTATTGCAGGCAGCGGTTGCTCAGGACTTTACTGTGCACTGAAGCTGCCGACAGAGAAACAGATACTGGTTATAACTAAATCCGATCTGGAAAGCAATGACTCATACCTTGCCCAGGGCGGTATATGTGTGCTAAAAGATGAAGATGATTACGATGCTTTTTTTGAAGACACCCTTAGGGCAGGTCATTATGAGAACGATCGTAGATCAGTAGAGATAATGATCAGATCATCCCATGATGTGATAGATGATCTGATTGATTACGGGGTTGCTTTCGAAAGGGAAGAAGATGGAACCCTTGCCTTCACAAAAGAAGGGGCCCACTCTGCTAAACGTATTCTTTATTATGAGGACATAACAGGCAAGGAAATAACGAGGAAGCTGTTGGCGGAAGCTAAAAAACGCAGCAATATAACTCTGATGGAATATACAACGCTGGTGGATATCATAGAAAAAGGCAATCGATGCGTGGGCGCGGTTATCAGAACAAAAGACGGCAGCCTTGAAACAGTAGAAGCCGGAGATGTGGTCTTGGCCTGCGGCGGCATAGGCGGACTTTATGAGCATTCCACCAACTACAGACATCTGACAGGAGACGCCATAGCCATAGCCATCAAGCACGATATCGAATGCAAGGATATGGACTATGTCCAGATCCATCCTACCACCCTTTTCTCCGATGGAGAAGAAAGGAGCTTTCTCATATCAGAATCGGTGAGGGGTGAAGGTGCGCACCTTTATAACAAGGATATGGAGCGATTTGCAGATGAGTTGATGCCTAGAGACAGACTGACCAATGCCATCCACGAGCAGATGGCGGAAGACGGCACTGAATTTGTATGGGAAGACATGAGGACCATTCCTGAGGATGAGATCAAGAACCACTTCCCTAACATTGCTGCCAAGTGTAAAGAAATGGGCTATGACGTGACCAAGGAATGCATCCCTGTGGTGCCGGCCCAGCATTATTTCATGGGCGGCATCAAGGTGAACTATGAGAGCAGGACAGGTATGGAAGGGCTTTATGCCATCGGTGAAACTGCGTGCAACGGTGTTCATGGCAGGAATCGTCTTGCAAGCAATTCCCTGCTGGAAAGTTTGGTGTTCGCAGGCAGGGCGGCACGTGATATAATCGATAGAGACAGACTTGAAGATGACGGAACCGGGCTGCCGGAGGTGGATCTCAGTATTTATGAGGATGAAGATGCACTGGCTGATGAATACAGCAGGCTGGTTACAGATAAGATAAAAGAAATGGCTGAAGAAAGGAAGAAAAATGTTCGATAAGGTGACATTGAAGCTGAACGTGGATCCGCTCATCTTGAGCGCGCTGCGTGAGGATATAACAAGTGAAGACGTGTCTGCAAACAGCGTTATGCCTGTGGCTCAGCTTGGCGAAGCTGATTTGATCTGCAAAGAAGACGGCATCATCTGCGGTTTGCAGGTTTTCGAAAGAGTATTCAAGCTGCTGGATGAAGAATCCTCAGCAGAGCTTTATGTAAAGGACGGGGAGACGGTCAAAGCAGGGCAGCTCATGGCAAAGGTCAAGGGGGACATCCGAGTGCTCCTTTGCGGAGAGCGTACTGCCCTCAATTATCTTCAGAGAATGAGCGGCATAGCCACTTATACCCGTGCCATGGCGTCAATGCTGGAGGGAACCGATACTAAACTTGTGGATACTCGCAAGACTACGCCGAACAATCGTATCTTCGAAAAATATGCAGTGAAGATCGGCGGCGGCGGCAATCACAGATACAATCTTTCCGACGGTGTGATGCTGAAGGACAACCACATCGGAGCAGCAGGGGGAGTGAAGAAGGCCATCGAGATGGCCAGGGAATATTCCAGTTTCGTGCGAAAGATCGAAGTGGAAGTTGAAAACATGGATATGGTCAAGGAAGCGGTGGAAGCAGGTGCAGATATAATCATGCTGGACAACATGACCCATGAACAGATGCGCGAAGCCATAGCGTATATCGACGGCAGAGCAGAAATCGAAGTTTCAGGAAATGTGACGCGAGAAAATGTTGCGGCACTGGCCGATCTTGGTGTAGACTATATAAGTAGTGGGGCGCTTACCCATTCATCACCTATACTGGATATTTCACTAAAGAATCTCCATGCAGTTTAGAAACGGAGTGTATAGATGAAGACATTGAAAGCCATCGAAAGAAGAGAAAACATATTGAGGATATTATCCGAGCGGCAGCAGGCTGTATCGGGTATTTCCCTTGCCAGGGAACTGAACGTTTCGAGACAGGTGATCGTTCAGGATATCGCTTTGCTGAGAGCTGCAGGCAATGAGATACTGTCCATGAATCAGGGATATTTGATCCAGTCGGGGCAGCGTATCAGCCGTGTTTTCAAAGTGATCCACAGTGACCAGCAGGTGGAGGAAGAGCTGGGTCTCATCGTGGATCTGGGCGGATATGTCAAAGATGTCTTCGTTTATCATAAAGCCTATGGCGTCCTCAAGGCAGATCTGGACGTGAGATCGCGGCTTGATATAGAAGAATTCGTTGAGAAGATCGAAACGGGCAAGTCCAACCTGCTGATGGGTGTGACATCGGGATATCATTATCACACCGTATTTGCAGACAATGTGCATTTGCTCGATATAATACAGGAAAAACTGCAGCAGAAAGGCTTTCTGGCATCACTGCAGGATCACGAACCGGTGGAATTCAATTAAGCCGGAAAATACAGACATCAAGAGGGAATCATGATAGGAACGTTCGTAAATGTAGGACTGATAATCACAGGCAGTTTGATTGGAGGTCTTGTCAAAAAAGTAATCAAAGAGGAATACAGTCAGTGCTTGTTCACGGCAATGGGTTTGGCAGCATTTGGCCTGGGCGCCAATGCTGTAGTGCAGAATATGCCTAATAGCCAGTATCCTGTGCTTTTCATCGCAAGTCTGGCGCTGGGAAGCTTGATAGGCACCATCTTAAAGCTGGATGAAAGGATCAACAGGATCTCTGCAAAAGGTGCAGGAGACGCCAGGCTGGGTCAGGGAATAATCACGGGAGCATTACTGTTCTGCGTAGGGACTCTGTCCATTTTGGGACCTGTGCAAAGCGCACTTTACGATGACCATACATTCCTGTTCACCAATGCGACTTTGGACTTCGTTACGTCCATGGTGCTGGCGTCTACATATGGCATAGGTATAATGGCTACGGCAGCAATACTTTTCTGCTGGCAGGGAAGTATATATGGTCTGACAATGTTGGTGGGTGATTTCATCACCGATACCATGATGACCGAGCTGTCTATAGTGGGAGGGATCTTGATCCTCAGCTCGGGACTTGCCATCCTTGGCATCAAGGATTGTAAGACGCTCAACATGTTGCCTGCACTGGCGATACCGATCATATGGTGTTTGATAGTTGGGTAATGGGAGAAAAGGTAAGGAGAAGATAAAATGTCAATCAAAAAGTACAGAAGAATAATTACGATGGTGCTTGCCGTTGTTTTGTGTACAGCAGTTGTTTTCACCCTGGGTGGATGTGGAAAGACTTTATATAAGAACCCTTTGACAGGGGTTGAAACAGAAGAACAGGTAGAGGCTGCAAGACCTCTTGTGGTTTCCATTGACAATGTCAATGAAGCGATACCGCAGTCATGGCTTTCCAAGGCTGATCTCGTTTATGAATTCCCTGTGGAAGGTGAACAGACAAGACTTCAGGCAATTTACTATTCTGAGTTTCCTGAATCGTTTGGTCCGATCAGAAGCACCAGACCATATTTTGTCGATCTGACCAGAGAATATCAAGGTATTTTCTTGGCTCACGGCTGGAGCTCTGAAGCGAGAGAGTATTTGCTTACTGGAGTAGTTCCGTATATCAATGCTATGAACAGCTCGCTGGACTTTTATAGAGTTGACGATAAGCCGGCACCTCACAATTCATACATCAAGTGGGAAACCGTAAAGGAAGAAATCGATGCCCAAGGTTGGTGGGATGAACGAAAAGAGATCGAAGCTTTTGATTTCCTCGAAGAAGGTGCAGAAAGTGCAGGAAAGAAAGTAAACAAGGTTGAATTCAGCTATGTTGCAGCTGACTGCGAGTTCACCTATGACGCCGAAACCAATAAGTATGTTAGAACAATTGATGGTGCCGAATACATCGATAAAGAAACAGGTGAATCCATATGCGTTTCAAACGTACTGGTCCAGATGGTAACGAGTAAAGAAATTGACTCCAAGGGTCGTCTGAAAATCGATATGTGTGCAGGCGGAGATGCGCTTCTGTTCACAAACGGTAAGGTGGTCAAAGGGACTTGGTCAAGAGAAAGCCTGGATTCCAGAACCATATTTGTTGATGGTGAAGGAAATAGATTCTTGTTTAGTGTAGGAAACACCTGGGTAGAAGTGACTGACCAGAATTGCGATATTGATTATGAAGTGATAGAAGAAGACGAGGCTTAAGCCTCGCCTTCTTTATTTTAAGGTTCCATTGATGCCTACTGTGATGACTTCCAGCGGGATATCCTTACCACTGTTTGCCAGTGCCTGCTTAACTGCGTACTCCATACCGCCGCAGCACGGTACTTCCATTCTGGCAACTGTCACAGCCTTGATGTCGTTTTGTCTAATGATCTCAGTCAGCTTTTCCGAGTAATCGATCATATCCAGCTTAGGACATCCGATGAGAGTCTTCTTGCCTTCCATGAATTTACCGTGGAAGTTGCCGTATGCGTAAGCGCAGCAGTCTGCAGCGATCAGCAGATCGGCTCCGTCAAAGTAAGGTGCATTGATCGGTGCCAGCTTGATCTGTACAGGCCAGTGGGTCAGTGCGCTTGGGATATCTGCATCTTGGCAGCTGCATGGTGATGGAGCAGCCGGTGCAACAGCCCTTGCCTGAGAGCCGGGGCATCCGCCGCCATGTCCGTGACCTGCAGCGGCTTTCTTGGCCATATTTGCTTTTACGGCAGCTTCATCATAGGCGGCAGCTTCTCTTTCTTCAAATGAGATGGCGTCTGTAGGGCAAACAGGAAGGCAGTCGCCCAGTCCGTCGCAGTAGTCGTCCCTCAGCAGTTTAGCTTTACCGTTTACCATACCGATGGCTCCTTCGTGACAAGCTTTCGCACAAAGTCCGCAGCCGTTACACTTTTCTTCATCTATTTTTATTATCTTTCTGATCATATAAATCTCTCCTTTAATATTTCATCTATGTAACTTTCTTGAGTTTATGGCTTGATTCTAATATAATTAATGACATAAGTATGTGGCAAATGCAACATAAAAGGAGAAAAATGAAAATAATCACTACTGAAAGTATAAGAAATCACATATTATCTCTTGCAGATGAAAAGTACAAGCAGTTTCATTCCGGTCTGGTACCGGGGGAAGAGAATATTATAGGCGTTCGAGTACCGATGCTGAGACAGTATGCTAAAGAACTATATTCTTCATGGAAAGGTGCAGGCTCCGAGCTGATCGCTCTCATCGGGGATGAGTATTATGAGGAAATCATGCTGCAAGGCATGATCATTGGCTTGCAAAAGGCACGCTCCGCGGGAGACCTCTTTCCTCAGATAGAGGGTTTCCTTCCCAAAATCAACAACTGGGCCATATGCGACACTTTCTGTGCCGGGCTGAAAGAAGTGAGAAAGTTTCCGCAGGAAACATATGAATTCCTCCAAAAGTATTTGAAGTCTGATAAAGTGTTCGAGAGGAGATTCGGTCTGGTGATGCTTTTGGATTATTATATAGATGAAGAACATCTCGATGATATATTCAGAATCTGTGAAGAAATCTCCGGAGGAGAGCAGGAAAAAGAACGATCGCCTGATTATAACGGTTACTATGTCAAGATGGCCGTTGCATGGCTGATCTCAATGTGTTTCGTGAAGTTTTACGATGAGACTTTAGTATTTATGAAACAGTGTGCTTTGGATGACTGGACATATAACAAGGCTATCCAGAAAACGAGAGAAAGTCTAAGGATAAAAAAAGAACAAAAGGATGAGCTTCAAGCCATGAAGCGAAACACAACAGAGAAAAAATGGAAATAAATAACTGGTAAATATTGACACACAGAATGTTTTGGGTTATACTACAGAAAAAATATAAAGGTCTTATCCGGCCGGGCCATTCGCAGGCAAAAGTGCGTGAGGATTTTAGTTATATTGAAATCTTCACGCCTTTTTTATTTATTAAATAAGGGGGATAGTGGGAATGAAAATGAACAGGGAAATGAGATCAATACTTATCACAGCATTGGTGGCAGTTATATTGATGGCCTTGCAGCCGATAACCGCAGCACAGGTAACTGCCGAAACAGCTACGGGATCAAAGGTGACATACAAAGGATCCGTATCGGCAATGGGATCCACTTGTGGGAAATTCACCATAAAGGGGAATTACGCTTTTTGTGCGGAGCATTCCAAGACAACACCGCCGACAGGAACTAAGATCACTTCAACGAAACTCGTCACCAATAAAGCGATGAGAAAGGCTTTGTACTATGGTTATGGCGGACCGAAGGCAAAGGTCAGCAAGAACTCTTCGGGATGGGTATCAACATCTATAGCTTTATCAAGGGCCAATGGAAAAGGGGGAGGAACGACAGAAGCGCAGAAGTTTTACAATTCATTGAAGAATTATTCCGTACCGCCTGACAGCTTCAAAGTATATTATTGCACCACCTCGGGAGCACTGCAGGATCTGTGCTACTGGGTATATGAACCGGAAGGTAAGGTCAGGGTGAAAAAGGTTTCATCAGATGCAGCGGCGACAAGCGAGAGAGGGTATTCTTTAACAGGAGCTGTATATGGGGTATATACCAATAAAGCCTGTACATCCGCAAGCAGAGTTGCCAAGCTGACCACCGGATCAGCGGGAACTTCAAGCAAGGTAACATTGGATAAAGGCACTTATTATATCAAAGAGATAACTGCTCCTGCAGGTTTCAGCTTAAGCAGTACAGTATATACGGTGAGCATTACAGATCAATGCGACAAGACGGTTACCGTTAAAGATGCTCCCCAAAAAGGAAAGATACAGCTTATCAAGTCGTCAGCAGAACCTGAAGTAACAGAAGGTAATGCAGCATACTCCCTATCAGGAGCTCAATATGGTGTTTGGTCGGATAAGGAACTGACTGAAAATGTTGGGACATTGACCACCAAAAGTGATGGCAAATCGAATGAACTGTCTGTTTTGGCAGGAACATATTACATCAAAGAAACATTGGCACCAAAAGGATACTTGAAAGATGATGCTCTATATGAGGTGGAGATCAAAATCGATGATTTGGGAGAGACGAAAGTTGTCAATGTCAAAGATATTCCCGAGGATGATCCTGCATGGGTGATGATCCAGAAAGTAGATGCCGTATCGGGGGAGCCTGTGGCTTCGGGAGACGGTACTCTTGCCGGTGCGGAGTTTACTGTCAAGTATTATGAGGGTACAGACTGGTCGGATGATCCGGCGAAATCAGGTGCAGAAGATAAAAGGAGATGGATATTCAAGACCAATGAGAACGGCTATGTTCGATTTGATGATAAGAACCAGCTTGTTTCGGGAGATGAGCTTTATCTAAACGACCTGGGAAATGCTACTATCCCGATAGGAACTGTAACCATACAGGAGACTAAGGCACCAAGAGGGTATGTTAGAAACGACGAGATCTTCATGATAAAGATACTTGAAGACGATGATGTTCCGGGAGTATCTCTGAGTCAGATCCCAACTACCGAAGTTGAGCAGCAGCCCATACGAGGAGATCTGGAAATAATCAAATCCGACAGTAAAACAGGAGAACGCATGTCGGGAGTGGTGTTTGATGTGATTGATGTATCGACCAAGAAGATAGTCACTGCGTTGACGACCGATGAAAACGGATACGCAACGACGGCCTCAAACGAGTCGCCTGACGGCAGCTTGCCATATGGAGAATATGTTGTAAGAGAAAAGGAGGCTCCTTTGGGCTATCTGCCGATGGAAGATATCAAGGTAAGCATACGGGAAAACAGGAAGACGATCACTTTGGATATCAAAAACACACCTGCAGAGATAAGGACGACTGCATATTTCGGGGAGAATGGCGAGAAAGAAATCCTTCCTCAGGAAAAAGTGACAATAGTAGATGCAGTGGACTATAAGAACTTGATACCGGGTACGGAATACAGGTTGGAAGGGATATTGATGGATACAGAAACGGGCGAGCCTCTTTTGGTGGATGGAGAAAAAGTCACTTCGGAAATCGACTTTACTGCTGAAGAATCCAGCGGGACGATAAATATGGAGTTCATATTGGATGCAAGAACGTTGTCGGGAAAATCAGTCACCGTATTTGAAGATTTATACATAGACGATAAGAAAGTAGCAAGTCACGCAGACATCACTGACACAGCTCAGACAGTGAAATTTATGGGAGTCGGAGATATAGAAATCTACAAAGGTGACAGCGTTACAGGACTGCCCCTTGAAGGAGTGAAATTCGAAGTCATAGATAAACTGAGCGGCGAAGTGGTTGCCGTGCTTGTAACGGATGAGAGCGGCTATGCTACCACAGCCGGCGATGATACGACTGCGGGAACACTTCTCTACGGAGACTACATAGTCAGAGAAACGGAGCCGCTGCCGGGATATATGAACATCGAAGACGTGGGAGTCACCCTTGATGATATCAATAGGATCATGTCGCTTAAGATAGATAACATACCGATTCCTGTTCCGGATGCTGTGGATACAGGCGATGTGATGGGCAGGGTGATACCCCTTGCCGCAGC
>CAYTVH010000039.1:0-17486 GCA_964441805.1 uncultured Oscillospiraceae bacterium
CTGATCAGAGTACCGGTTTCAGGATTGATTTTGATTTCGTTTGTATCCGGAACCTGTTTTGCGCATACAATAATTTTAAATGCCATTGTTTCTTCCTCCTATCTTTATTTACCGATAACTGATGCAGCGATAACCATCTTCTGAACTTCTGAAGTACCTTCATAGATTTCAGTGATCTTAGCGTCTCTCATCATTCTTTCTACCGGATAATCCTTAGTGTAACCGTATCCGCCGTGGAGCTGTACGCACTTAGTAGTTACGTGCATTGCTGTTTCAGCAGCGAACAGCTTAGCCATAGCAGCAGCTGGTCCGTAAGGAAGGTGCTTGTCTTTCATGTCAGCAGCCTTGTAGATCAGGAGTCTTGCAGCTTCGATCTCAGTAGCCAGTTCAGCAACTGTGAACTGCAGTGCCTGGAACTTAGACAGGCTCTTTCCAAACTGTTTTCTTGCCTTCATGTATTCGAGAGTAACATCGAGAGCTCCCTGTGCGATACCCAGAGCCTGTGAAGCGATACCGATTCTACCGCCGTCCAGAGTTGACATGGCAACCTTGAAGCCCTGTCCAACTTTACCAAGAAGTCTATCCTTAGGAATCTTGCAGTTCTGGAAAATAAGTTCTGTAGTTGAAGATGCGCAGATACCCATCTTATCTTCTGTCTTACCGATTGAGAAGCCTTCATCACCCTTTTCAACGATGAATGCACTGATTCCGTGGTTGCCCTTTGACTTGTCAGTCATAGCCATTACTACGAATACATCAGCATATCCGCCGTTAGTGATGAATACTTTAGCTCCGTTCAGCAGCCAGTAGTCACCCATATCTTCAGCTCTGGTCTGCTGTCCTGATGCATCTGTTCCCGCATTTGGTTCTGTCAGTCCGAAAGCACCCAGCTTCTTGCATGAAAGCAGATCCGGCAGATACTTTTCTTTCTGTTCTTTAGTACCATAGTTGAAAATCGGCCAGCAGCACAGTGAAGTGTGAGCTGAACAGATAACGCCTGTTGATGCGCACTTTCTTGAAAGTTCTTCAACAGTGATAGCGTAGGAGATGTGGTCTCCGCCTGCTCCGCCGTATTCAGTAGGGAACGGTACGCCCATCAGGCCGTACTTACCCATCAGTTCTACAGTTTCAACAGGGAATCTGTGTTCCTTATCGATGTCTGCAGCGATAGGTTCAACTACTGTTTCGGCAAACTCACTTACCATTTTTCTTACGAATTTCTGTTCCTTCGTCAGTTGAAAGTTCATTTAAAAGCCTCCTTAATTACTAATAACGGTTTATCATTTTTACACCGCATTTTTGATTATGATTATATCGTTATATTTGTAACAATCATACACGTTTATTAAACCATTTATTGTATATTAATGCAAGTCATTTTTGTTTGAATTTTAACAAGAACAACATTATACATATTTATACGCAATTACGTCTCATAATTACATTTCTTTGAGATCACCGTTTCTATATGCCTTAACCAATTCCTTCAATTCTTCCACTTCTCTCATCAGCTCTTTTCCCTGATCCGTATCCTTTACAAGCATTCTTTTTTCAAGGGTTTTAACAGTTCTGATAACCGGAGTATGGAAAACTTGCGTACCATCAGGCTGCAGCGGGCTGTAAGGCTTATGCTCAGAAAGGGCCATGTAGCGGGAATTGAAGATAAATGTGTATCCCGCGATACCTGTCTGCTTCTGATATGCCTTCGACATACCCCCATCAATGATGAAAAGTTTTCCTTCACCTTTGACAGGACTTTCACCATCTTTGATCTTTACAGGCACGTGACCGTTCAAAATATGGGATCTCTTAGGATCTAGGCCGAACTCCTCAAGGATCTTTTCGCAGATGTCTTTTCTGTTGATCAGCTTATAATACGGTACTGTATGTTCTTTGTGAGTCTTTTTATCAGCAACGAAACATCTTTCCAAAGTAGTCATCTGATCTTTTCCGAAAAGCGGTGATTTGCTTCCGAGCCACAGATACCACATCAGGTCTCCAGAACGTCCCACCTCTTCAGATTCATCCGGATTGAAGTAAGCTTTTCTCACCTGAGTATCAAGATAGTCCATATATTCCTTACCGGAAAGTGTTACTCCGTTTACTGTGCACTTCTCGAAGTTGCCGTCTTCATCCATAGGGATGCATCCATGATACATCAAATTGCCGTTTATCACTTTGTAAAGGGCGCCATGGCTGTACATGAATCTGATATGCGCCTGCAGCTTTTCACTCTGAAGGAAAGATGCCTCAAGTGCATCCAGCAAGGCTTTTTCATCTTCTGTCAGCTTATATGGATCAGCAGGGTCTATGGTAGGGAAATTGGTGTCTCTCAGAGGGAAAACACCGTCCCTCAGCCTGATAGTTCCCGCTTCATAATCTATCTTATCCAGCAGCAGTCTGTTTTCCATACCGTATTCAGGATGAGCCATTATCCTCTGGCCTTCCACCTTGAACTGGCAGATGGCTATGGCCTTGTTCATCTTGGCTGCCAGGTTGTCATCTACCGGGTCAAATTTGTTTTCATCAAGTCTCTTGGGCTTGAAGAATTCACACGGGTCATCTCCGTATACCTTTTCAGCCATAGTTGCCAATGGTCTGAGATTTATTCCGTAACCGATTTCCAGCATATCGAAGTTGTTGTAGCTGATGTTCATTCTCAGCACGTTGGTGATACATGCCCAGTTACCTGTTGCAGCACCCATCCATACGATATCGTGATTTCCCCACTGGAAGTCAACATCGTGGTACTTCATGAGGAAGTCCATTATGTAATCAGGGTGAGCTCCTCTGTCCCAGATATCTCCTATGATGTGGAGTCTGTCTACAGCCAGGGAGCTTATTACGTTGGTAAGTTCCATAATAAAATCTTCAGCTATTTCAGATTCAACGATACTGTTGATGATCTGGCCATAGTAATTTCCCTTGTTGGCTTCGTCATCTGCATGGAGAAGCTCATCTATAATATATGCATATTCCTTAGGAAGACGTTTTCTTACCTTGGAACGAGTGTACTTTGTAGATACCGACTTACAGATCAGGACCAGTCGCAAAATAGAGATCTTGCACCATTTATTGAAGTCAGCTTCACTCTTCTTTCTTCTCTTGATCTCAGCTTCAGCATTATATACGAGTGCTGACAGCTCGTCTCGTTCATCTCTATTCAAGTCAGGGCCAAAGATCTCTTCTATTTTGGCTCTGATAACACCCGATGCACTCTTCAGCATATGGATGAATGCCTCGTGTTCGCCATGAAGGTCACTGAGAAAATACTCGGTGCCCTTGGGAAGTGAAAGTATCGCACTGAGGTTAACGATCTCTTCAGTGGCTGATTTCACATTTGGATACTTCTTTGATAGATGTTTCAATAAATTCTTATCAACCAAATTATACTCCTCCTCTTTATCTACGCCTTCCGGCCATCAGGTTGTCTGCTGCAAATAACAGATAGCTCACTCCAAGGAAGACCAGCAGAGTGATTATCATATTCATTCCCAGCAGATTAAAATAAGGTATCGAGACAAGTGAGATCCCGATTTTATTTATTATATAAACAGCTATATTGAAAACCACAGGTAATATGGTCCATATGAGTGGACTATATGGTGTAAACTCACCTTTTCTGCAAAACAGCAGATAATCCAGCACAGCCATGACAGGTGCTGCAAAATACAGCAGACATCCTGCCAGTGAAAGATTTGCAAGGGGCTCTGCATCCATGCCGAAATGGATGAAATAATATACTACGAATGTGACGATCATATATATGGTCACCGCACCTCTCAGCACACCCCTCTCATATCCCGGTCTTGCAACTATCAGATATGCGAAATACACCAATGTGAGAGCATTGGAAATCAGCGCAAAATCCCCCATCACCGTATTGAGGCTGAAGCCGGAATAAATGAGCTTCATGACGAGGCCTGCGCCGCAAACTATTATAAATACCACTCTGAAGATCACAGCGATCGTATTGTTTCTTATGTACATTGTAGTCAGATATCCTCCTGCTTGATTTATCTCTTAAATCTGGACATGATAGACTCTTCATCCTCAACATTCCAGCCTTCTTCCCCACTATGCCTATATTTATGCAAAAGCTTGTCAGTCATTTCATTTTTTCCAAGTTCCCGTTCATACTGCTGACGTTCATATTCAGTGAGATCGTTGACATCCTTGATATGAGCTTTTATCGGTTTAGGCAGTATTATCATATAAATGAGTGGTGAAATCACCAGTGCATATAAAATCGTCCATGCAACGATCATGGCAACAACACCAACATGGGACATCACTTTTACTCCCAGAATAAGCAATACTAAGACTACCAGTATCCACAGAATTATTCCGATGTAACTCCTGTCCAGAAAAGCCAGCTTATCCTGAAGTGCCTCATCATACCAGACATTCTTGTTCCTTTTGGTCATCTGCTTCCATTTGGTCCTGCTGCGGGCAAGTTTAAATGCAGCCTTGAAATCCTCAAATGTTGCTTTCTCTTCAGGTATTTCCACTGCTGCATGGGCAAGTCTTGTGTAGAAGACTTCCGCAACTATGACCTTGCCTTCTCCCATTACACTTATCTCTATGGATTCACCTGCTTCAAGATCCAGCACCAGCTGCTTACCCTCACCCACCATGTGAGTTTCGCCCCCTGCAGACACTACCACAAATCCTGATATACAGTAAAATCCATAGGACGCATTGGTATGTTCACCCTGATCGCCCTTTTCAACGGTTTTGGCGTCGTTTTCTGCGTCCATGGTGAAGAGTCTGCCGGTGCAGCCTTTTTTGAACATCAGGTTATAATCCTTGATCTTACCGAAGCATGTGGTTTTCAAGCCTCCATCAAAACTGTCCTGCTCTCCTGCACCGAGTTTCACAGTCCTTTCATCGCCGTGGACCAGCACGGCATCTCCTTTAAGGACCATGAGCACCCTGTCGTAGTCAGGCAGTTTTGTGAACACGGACTCTTCCACTTCTACGGTGGCTGAGCTCAATCTCCAGATAAAATCTCTGTCGATATATTTTGCCGATTCCGGATAAATCGCATACTGGGATGTCAGACCTCCGGACCACTTGCTGATATTAAATTGTTCTTCGTTGTAAATTCTCTTTTTCATAACCAAATTATATTCCTTTACCTTTTATGCTCCTGCCGAAAACATCATAGCCTATGATGTTTATATCACCTTCTTCAGCTTCACATATGCCCCATCTGTCTGTAAATACACTGTCTGCCTTGTGTACACCGTCAGCATCGATTTTTCCTGCGCTCCAGCACTTGACCATACAAAGGCTGTCTCCTTCCATGTATCGGTCCAGCTCGTCTTTATATGTTTCAAGTCCCTCCGGTATATCTGCATCATATGCGAAAAGGTTTATCATACTGCCGGACACATCATATTTAACAGTTCCTCCGGCATCAATGCCATCCCTTACCACAGAAAAGCTGCTTTTCATGGTGCCAAGTCTGTGGATCTGACCTGTGATGGAAAGATCGCCTTCATCGCACATTATCCATCGTCTGCCCATTCTTTCGGCAACAGCTCCCACTGTTCCCGAGCCAGCGAAAAAGTCAGCGCAGAGATCTCCCTCATCTGTACATGAGGCGATGATCCTTTCCATGAGCTTTTCAGGTTTCTGAGTAGCATATCCTGTTCTTTCTGCAGAAGTCCTTCCAACCATGTCTATGGACCATACATCCTTCATATTGACCATGGTATACCAGCCCACTTCGTCGCAAAACTCCTCCACACCTTTGAATCTGTAAGGTTTCAGCCCTCTGTTATAGGACTTTTCTGTCAGAGGGTTGAACTTATACTTTTTGCTCTTGCCATACACCAGCAAAGTATCGTGCTTTTTGGCGAAACTTCTTTTGCTGCTGCCCCCTGATTTATAGGTCCATATGACTTCATTTATGAAGTTACTTTCTCCGAATATCTGGTCAAGTATTACCTTCACATAGTATACTCCATGCCAGTCCAGATGCATCCATATGCATCCCCTTTCAGACAAGAGCTCCTTCATGGCAAAAAGTCTTGCCGTCAGCATCGTAAGATACTGGATCATACCTTGAGACCACTGGTCATCATATGCTTCGATTTTCATGAGGGATGAATTGCCCATCACCTCGGACTCCAAACGCACAGATGCCTGGTACTTTCCGCTTGAGAAGAACGGCGGATCTATATATATCAGCTGCAGCTTTTCTGCCATATCCTTCTCCTTAAGGAGATATATCATATATTCCAGATTGTCCCCACGGCAGATGGTATTGGCAGGATCATTACCATATTCTTCGGTCTTCTTGAATCGTCCCGGAGTATATCCCTCGAAGCTCTGCTCATACAGTGCCTTACCGTCTTCATATGCTTTTGTAAGATCCGTCAATGAAATCATCTGAGCAGTACCTCCATCAAATCTTCTCTGTCGGCTTTTCTAAGGGCAGCCTTAACTATACTGCGGTTTTCCTTCTTATGAAAATGCATAAGTGCCCTCTGCATCTTCTTTTCTTCATGGGTCTTGGCCACATACACGTCATTCATGGTAAACGGATCTTTCCCCGTATGGTACATGCATGTTGCCAGCGTGCCCGGCGTAGGGTAGAAATCCTGCACCTGATCAGGGATGAAACCTGTCTTTTTCATGTAAAGGGCAAGCTCTATGGCATCCTGCAGGCTGCTGCCCGGATGGGATGATATGAAGTAAGGGACCATGTACTGTTTCTTACCCAGCCTCCTGTTCACCGCCCTGTACTTTTCGCTGAATCTATCGAAAACTTCAGCAGACGGTTTTCTCATGTTTTTGAGGACTCTTCCCGATACATGCTCAGGTGCCACTTTGAGTATGCCGCTGACATGATGATTGCAGAGCTCCTGGAGGAAGCTGCCGTCTTTGTCTGCCAGCAGATAGTCGTATCTGATGCCGGAACGTATGAATACTTTCTTAACACCTTCTACATTTCTGACAGCTTTGAGCACGTCTATATATTCTCTGTGATCAGCTGAAAGCTGACTGCACGGTTTAGGAAACAGACAGTCCTTATGCTGACACATGCCTGATTTCTTCTGCTTTTCACATGACGGATGTCTGAAGTTTGCGGTAGGTCCTCCCACGTCGTGGATGTACCCTTTGAAGCCTTCAAGCTTGGTCAAGAGCTTTGCTTCATCGACGATGGACTCTTTGCTTCTGCTTCTCACTTCGCGTCCCTGATGGTAAGTTATGGCACAGAAAGCACAGCCTCCGAAACATCCCCTGTTGGCCGTTATACTGAATTTTATCTCTTCTATGGCAGGAACTCCGCCATCCTTTTCATACGAGTAATGGTAATCTCTCATATACGGCAGGCTGTACACATGATCCAGCTCATCCCTTTCAAGGGGCGGCTGAGGCGGGTTTTGAACTATGAACCCTTGTTTTCCGTACGGTTCCAAAAGCCTTTTACCCTTTACAGCATCGTTGCTTCTGTACTGCAGAGCAAAGCTTTCGCAGTATTTATCTTTGGATGAAGATATTTCATCAAACTGCGGAAGGATCACATCATCTTCCTGGATATAAGGTTCCTTCATCTTGACGCATGTACCCTTTATCCATGTTATGTCCTTGGCCTCTAACCCTGAATCCAGTGCCTCTGCTACTTCAAGGGCAGCTCTTTCTCCCATGCCGTATATCAGGATATCTGCCTTGGAATCAAGAAGTACGGAACGTCTCACTTTATCATCCCAGTAGTCGTAATGGCCCAGGCGCCTGAGGCTGGCTTCAAGTCCGCCTATGATCACGGGAACATCCCTATATGCCTCTCTTGCCCTGTTGCTGTATACGATCACCGCTCTGTCGGGTCTTCTTCCTGTTTTGCCTCCCGGTGAATAGGCATCCTTGCTTCTCTTATGCTTTGTTACGGAATAGTGGTTCACCATGGAATCCACATTGCCGCTGTTTATGAGAAATCCCAGTCTTGGTCTTCCAAATCGCTTGAAGTCATCGGCGTTTTTCCAGTTGGGCTGAGACAGTATGGCCACCTTGAATCCATTGGCCTCAAGGTATCTGCTGATTATTGCCGTTCCAAAAGATGGGTGGTCAACATAGGCATCTCCCGTAACCAATACGAAGTCTGCCTGCTCCCATCCTCGTTTTTTCATATCTTTCATTGTGACAGGTAAAAACATCCTCTCAAGCCTCCCTATCATAATGCAAAAAATCACAAAACAGTCTACATACTATAGACTGTTTTATTTTATCATATCTTTGTCGTGTATGAAAGTTTAATCCAGTATCCGTTGGATTTTACTTTGCCCCATCCGTTGCTGGTTTTGCTGATCACGTATGTACCCGGTTTGATATAGCCTTTGGTCTTGTATGAAGTTCCCGGGCCTGTCCTCATGTTCAGGTCCTTGGATTTGACTTTTACCTTGTACTCGCTCGAAGTTGTCGTTGCAGCTGCAGTCGTCGTTACTTTCTTAGTATAAGAGAGCTTTATCCAATATCCATTGGTTTTCAGCTGTCCCCAACCGTTTTTCTCCGCTTTTATCTCATAGGTTTTGCCCTTTTGTACAGTACCCTTTGACTTATAACCGGTTCCTGGGCCGGTTCTCATGTTAAGTGCTGTAGCTGTGATTTTAACTTTGTATGTGGAAGCAGCTGCAGTCTGCTCTTCTGTTCCTTCCGATGTTTCACCTGTATCCTTATCCGGTTCTTCAGCATCTGCCGTTTTGTCGGATCCTACAGTTTCATCCTTTTCTTCGGGCACTACCTGTACATAACTCAAACATACCCAGTATCCGCTATCTGCAAGCATTGCCCAGTTACCGCATTGCTGGCTGACCTTATATGTACCTTGCTTAGCATATCCGATCCTGCTGTAACTTGTCCCCGGACCGGCTCTTAAATTAAGATCTTTTGCCGATATTTTGACACTGTAATCTACATCCTTTGCATTTATGGATATGGAGTCTGTGATGTATATATATCCCTTAACACTGCTTTTCCAAGGTGTACCGTAATGGAATTTGAGGTCCGATGCAGATGTTGGGCATTTTTTTGATATTGTCCACCCTGATTCCGAAACATAAACTTTGCTGCCGACGATTTTTTCAACAACGGCAACATGATTGGTGTAGCATGCGATGGCGCCTACTTTTGGTTCACTTCCATACGGATAATAGTTGCCTTTCTTATTTACTGACCACCAGTTGTTGGCACCCCATCTGAAATTGGTGTTGAGGGGTTTACCCAGGATCTCGCTGGCGCGGCCGTATGCATACCAAGTACAGTTTCCTGATACATATCCTCCTCTGAGGATGCTGTATTTCTTGTTGGGTCCATAATTGTATTTATAAAATACATTGTCATCTGTGTAATAAAATGCCTTGCCTTCAGCAGAATCGAATTCCGGCATGGATGTCCTGACTTTAAATGCAGCACTGGCTTCTGATGTTGCCATAGGGGCAATAACTGTAACTGCCAGAGCCATCGCAAGTATTATTGATACTACTCTTTTCATTGATTTGTCTTCCTCAGCTTTTCTAATTCTTCTTTCAACCCTTCTATATATCCGACCGGATACACAGCAACAGGGACGATGCGTATTTCACCGTCCTGTTCGTAGATTTCCAGCTTGTCGCCTTCATTGAGATTCAGTTTTCTGACTATACCCTTGGGGATAGTTATCTGAGCCTTCTGCCTCAGCTCAATGATAGATTTGTTTGCCATTTGTCAGAATTTCTTACTTTCTTATTTTCTTACCATAATTATACAACAATAAAAAAACGATGTCAACTTAGTCAACATCGTTTTATTGATCATATTATGCAAGGAACTGCTCAACAGCTGCCTTTACCTGGTTGCCGTCTGCAACTCCCTTGACTTTAGGCATTGTCGCTCCCATGAGCTTACCCATGGAGGCTTTGCCGCTGCCCTGTTCGATCCCCATGTCTGCTGCTGTAGCTTTGACGATATCTGCGATCTCATCAGCTGTCAGCTGCTTTGGCATGTATTGAGTCAGGACTTCGATCTCTGCGTTATAGGCTTCCACAAGATCCATTCTTCCGGCAGATTCAAAATCAGCGAGGGCGTCTTTTCTCATTTTTACCTGTTTGGCCAAAATGGCTGCGATCCCTGCATCGTCGATTTCTTCCCTGTTATCAACTTCAAACTGCTTGATGGCAGCTCTTACGAAGCTGATAGTCTCTTTTCTGACCGTTTCTTTGTTTTTCATCGCTTCCTTGAAGTCAGCGTTCAATCTTTCTTTTAAGGTCAATCTCAACACCTCTAATCTGTTGTTTTAATTGTTCTTAGTACTTCTTAGCCTTTTTTCTTGCAGCTTCAGACTTCTTCTTTCTCTTTACACTTGGTTTTTCGTAGTGCTCTCTCTTTCTCAGTTCAGACATAACGCCATCTCTTGCGCATGATCTCTTAAATCTTTTCAGAGCGCTTTCCAAGCTTTCGTTTTCTCTAACAATTACCTGTGCCATTTCCCGTTTCACCTCCTGACCTTATGTAAATCATTACAGCCTGTAGAACGGCTTGCCTACAACGTTGCTATTATACTATTTTATGGCAGGATATGCAAGGACTTTTTTAAGCACATTTTCATGCCTGCTTCTTGCGGTATCAGCCTGGCGGCCATGTCATCTTTCTCTTGCCAAGCAGGTGGAAATGTATATGCTTAACAGTCTGCAGACCGTCTTCACCGCAGTTGTTCACCACTCTGTATCCGTTTTCCAGCCCCAGCTGTGCCGCGATATCCTTGACCTTGGTCATGATGTATCCCATCAGCTGCTGATCTTCTGCAGTCACATCATCCATGGAAGCGATATGCTTCTTGGGGATGATCAGTGCATGGACAGGTGCCTGGGGATCCAGGTCATGGAAACACAAAATCTTATCATCTTCATATACCTTATTGGAAGGGATCTCTCCCGCCGCTATCTTGCAAAAAATACAATCGCTCATCTTTTCACTTCCTTTCGTTTTGATACATATATTATACAGGCCTTAGCCTCTAAAATCAAACCAGTTCCGCCGTCATGCCTTCTTCAAAAGGCTGTCCAAGCCTCACCCTGGCGAACTCATTGATCAGCTTCTCGACTTCTTCCGGCTTGTCATACTTGACATACACCCTGGTATAATTATCGGAAAAGCCCGTGATGATGTTTTTCTCAGGATAAATCTCTTCAAAGAGGACTTTCGTTTCAGTCCCGCTGCATCTTCTGAAAAAGTCCGCAGCCGCCTTTTTGCTCACCTTATGGAGCTCATCGCTTCTTCTGTTCTTCACCTGAGGTGCCACATGTTCCTTCATTTCCGCAGCCTTGGTGAAAGGCCTCTTGGAGTATTTGAATATATGAGTCTTACAAAAGCTGCACTCTTCTGTCAGCCTGCAGCTGTCTTCAAAGTCAGCTTCTTTCTCTCCCGGAAAGCCTACTATGATATCTGTCGATATGCCGTAACGAGGATCATGTTCTCGCAGCACTTTGACTATTTCCAGATACTCATCCCTATCGTAAGGTCTGTTCATGGCCTTGAGTACCTTGCTGCTTCCGCTCTGTGCCGATAAGTGCAGATGATGACATAATTTATCGTATTTGAGCAGCCTCTTCACGTATTCTGCATTTACCACTGCAGGCTCGAGAGAACTTAATCTGATCCTGAAGTCACCTTCCAGTGCGTCCAGCGCGGCGATAACCTTTTCCACGCCGTAAAGCTCACCGGAGGTGCTGTCTGCACTTTCCATATCATAGAGGGCGGTGTTGATCCCTGTCAGGACGATTTCCTTATATCCTGCTTCTATCAGTGCCTTAGCCTCGGAGATTATATCTTCGAATCCTCTGCTTCTTACTCTGCCTCTGGCATATGGGATAACGCAGTATGAGCAGAATCTGTTACAGCCTTCCTGGATCTTGATATATGCTCTCGTCCTGTTTTCGGTGCTGGCAACGGTTCCGGTCTCTTCGTATGCGTCCAGCTCTTCGTAGCCTTTTATGTGGAGCTGCT
Source organism: uncultured Oscillospiraceae bacterium (assembly GCA_964441805.1). GTDB lineage: Bacteria > Bacillota > Clostridia > Peptostreptococcales > Anaerovoracaceae > Lentihominibacter. The sequence continues at coordinate 11,989 of CAYTVH010000039.1, forward strand.
TGATACGGTCGGCCTTGAACTCAGCCACGTATTCTGCCAGCTTGTTCTTCTCGTTGGTCCCTGTCACTATGTCAACCCCTTCTACGGCGGCGACTTCATCGGGACTTATCTGTGCATAGCAGCCCGTTACAGCTATGATGCTGTCGGGATTCACCTTCTTCATCCTGCGGATATACTGTCTCGACTTTTTGTCGGCAACTGCAGTTACTGTACAAGTATTTATAATATAAACATCGGCAAATTCTCTTTCATCGACGATCTCATAGCCCTCATCCCTGAATTTCTTAGCCATGGCTTCCGATTCGTATTGATTCACCTTGCATCCCAGCGTATGGAAAGCTGCTTTCATGTTTCATCCTCCGTGTCGGTCGGTCTTGCGACCAATTTATTGCTTTTATACATCATACCAAATCATTATCTGAATGGCTAGAGTTGCTTTGTTGTAACAACCAAACTTTTTTTGGTAATTGTTACACTTTTTTCAATGGTTGCAGAGTTTACAATTATCATTTGTTCTGTAATATATGAGACAGACATGATATGTCACCTGTAATCGTTGAAAAAAGTGTAACACAAAGAAAATATTGCGCAGCTGTTACTATAACTGATACAATTATGTAAATTATTGCAAACGAAATCTTGACTGCAGCAAATTACTATGAAAAATGACAATCACGACAACAACTTTATGCATAGAATAATTTCCCTAGTATGCATCATGACATTGGTCAGTTCATTTTCGCTGACCGGATGCAATAGTATTAGTGGTAATGCTGATTTAGCTGCCCCTACTGCCAAAGAACTTGCGTGGATGGATAAGGCGACCGGTTCTGCAGCGTATCTTGACGGGCATACTTTGCTTGTCAGTATCTATATGGATGCTGATGGCAGTTCAAGCAGCGGTTGGTCTGACGAAGATGTTGCAAGGACTCGGGAATATCTTGACATGTCCAACGACTACCTGGTCGCTGCCGGTAAGGATCACGGTTGTGATGTAAAGCTAACATATGATACAGGATCACACCCGGATCTGCTGTACTACACCGATATGGATGTGATCAAAGACGGAATGGACGATACCGAGGCCCATGACATCACCGATTCTTGGATAGAAGAAAACATTGACTACTTGTCACTTCTTGAAAAGTACGATGCTGACAGTATAGGCTTCATCTATTTCATGAATTCGGGAGGTACCAGCTGGTGTTATCCATATTACCCTGACGCGGAATGCCCTGAGTACGGTTATCTGGAAAAAGCATATATGTATCTTTATGATGAATACGGTGAAGAGTACGAAAACCCTGCAACATATACCCACGAGATCCTGCATATGTTCGGCGCAGTGGATCTGTACACCACCTCCAAAGAAGATGGTGTAACAAAAAAAGTAATACGTTACGTAGACAAGACTTACCCACGCGATATCATGTACACTGTCTATGACGAAAATGAAGATCATGTTTACAATCACATACCATGCGAGATCGGCCCTATCACCGCCTACTTCATAGGCTTTACCGACTACTGTGAAGAACTGGAACTGTTCCCGCAGATAAAACGTGATTACAAAGCATCGTACCCGGAATACTGAATAAACCCAACATACCTCTCATATTCATATATGGGAGGTTTTTTATGGGAAATATGGAAAAAAAGGCTCTTCTCACAGTCGTATGCGCTATTGTGTTATGTACGTTCATGTCCTTCGTACTTTCATCTGCAGCTTCTATATTCGAAAACAAGTCTCTACTGGTGACGTCAAGAAGTTCTAACAACTCCGACAAAACCATCAAGTGGGTGGAATTCAATGTGACATACGAAGCCATGAAAAAAGCTATGGAAATAGACATAGAAACTCATAATAGCAAAACACCCATCGACTGGGTAGATATCCTCGCCTATCTTGGTGCTAAATACGGCGGTGATTTCAATCTGTATGATCCCTCGGATATGGATGATTTCGTGGCTATGGTCAAAGGCGGCAGGTCCGTCAAATCCATTACTAAAGACATGAAATACTTCGATTATTACAGCCGTGCCTATGGTGCCGTCCTTAACGGATTTCTGGGAGAATATCAGATAAAGGTCACAGATGAAGATACGGGCAAATCACAATGGAAAAAGACGTATGGTCTTAAGGCATTCTCTCCCATAGCTGAAGGTTTTTATTATACTGACTGCGATGACTTCGGAGCCAACAGAAGCTACGGCTACAGCCGCAGGCATCTGGGACACGATATGATGACTTCCACGGGTACGCCCGTGATAGCCATAGAAAGCGGCACCGTTGAAGCACTTGGCTGGAATCAGTACGGCGGCTGGCGCATAGGTATAAGAAGCCATGACACCCAGCGGTATTATTATTACGCACATCTGCGAAAAGACTCCCCTTATGCAGAGGGACTCCACATAGGGGCCAGGGTAACTGCAGGAGATGTCATCGGATATACCGGACAGACAGGTTACAGCATCAAAGAAAACGTCAACAATATACAGACTCCTCACCTCCATTACGGTCTGCAGCTGGTTTTTGACGAAAAAGCCAAGGACAGTCCAACTCAGATATGGATAGATCTATACGATATAACCCGCCTGCTTTCCCAACACCGCTGCACCGTAGTCAGAAACGAAGATACCGGTAAATACGAGAGAAAATACCCTTTTAAAGAATAAAAAAATAGGCTGTTAAACCAGCCTATTAAGTTTTTCACCTTCCAAAAAGCTCTTGAGATTAGCCTCACATGTCTCTATCACAACTTGCCTTGTCTCCGGCGGGATGAATCCTATATGAGGTGTTATGACGCAGTTATCGATTCCTATCAGCGGGCTGTCCTGCGGCGGTTCCTTGGCCAAAACATCCAGACCTGCCCCTGCCAGCTTCCCTGATTTCAAAGCCTCAGCAAGTGCTGCTTCATCCACCAGACCTCCGCGGGCAGTGTTGATCAATATGGCTCCGTCTTTCATCTGAGCGATGAAATCCGCATCGACCATTCCGGCATTTTCTTTAGTCAGCGGACAATTCAGCGATACCACATCTGATTTCATGGCAGCTTCCTTATCGCGACTGTATATGTTCACTTTCATGCCAAAAGCTTCCGCTATCTGTGCGACTTTACTGCCGATATCACCGAAACCTACGATGCCGATGGATTTACCGGCAAGCAAAGTGAGCGGTGCCTTGATGAAAGTATAATCTCTGCTCCTCTTCCATTCTCCCGCATCAACTGCTTCGTTATATACCGCCACTTTGTTGGTTATATGAAGCAGCAGTGCTATGGCGTGCTGAGCCACCGCTTCTGCTGCATACGCAGGCACATTACACACAGCTATACCCAGTTCTTTGGCTGCCTTCAGATCCACGTGATTGAATCCTGTGGCTGATATCCCGATGAACTTAAGATCGGGACAGGCTTCCATTATCTCTCTGCCAATAGCAAAAGAGTCTGTGAACAAGGCTTCGGCCCCTGCCAGCCTCTCGACGACTTCAGCCCTCGAGGTCCTTTTATGAACCGTCAGCTCTCCGAGACTTTCTATACCGTCCCAGGGGATATCCCCGGGATTTATTATGGCACTGTCTAAAAATACTATCTTCATTCCAACTCCAAATCTTGCTTTTACAGCTCCATTTCATACATGATCATAGCCAGCGCTGCCATTCCCGCAGTCTCTGTACGCAGCGTGGTCTTACCCAGTGATACGGACTTGCCGCCTGCTTCAACGATTAGCTCAGCTTCTTCGCCGGAGAATCCTCCTTCAGGCCCAATGATCATAGCTATTCTATGTCTTCCTTCTTCCCATTCCTTGCTGGCAGCCACTTCTCTCAGCACATCCTTGATGGTAGTACCCTCTTCGTTCTCATATGGAAAGAGCACAAGGTCGAACACGCCGAAGGTGGTCAACACTTCCGGCATCTTCATCGGATCGAACACCTGTGGTATGATCCCTCTTTTGCACTGTTTCACCGCTTCATCGGACACCTTCTGCCATCTCTGGACTTTTTTGCCGAAGTTTCCTTTATCCACCACAACAGTCCTGTCCATGAATACAGGGATGATATCATGGATTCCCAGCTCTACGCATTTCTGAACTATAGTCTCCATCTTACCCTGCTTAGGTATGCCTTGGAACAGCGTCACACTGACAGTTGGTTCTGCAGTGAATTTCTGCTTATCGAGGATCTTCGCTTCAGCGCTGTCAGAATCAAGATACAAAAGTTCCGCCCTGTATTCCCACTCCACCGAATCGGAAATGTCGATCTGATCTCCTGCCGATAAACGAAGCACCTTCATCATGTGATGAAGGTCCTCTTTGTTATCTATGATTATGTTTTTTTCACCTATGTTTTCCGGTTCTACGAAAAATCTACTCATCCAAACAATCTCCCGAAAAATCCTTTTTTCACTTTAGCTGCGATGGCACACCATTCGCCGTCTTCAGCGATTTCAACTATCTCGAATCCTGCAGCTTTGATAGCCTCTGAAACCACATCCTTCTTTTCTACCAGGATACCTGAAGAAATGAAGATACCGTCTTTCTTAAGATGCTTGCCTGCGCTTTCCGCTAATCTCATAACAAGGTCTGCCATCAGGTTTGCCAGCAGTACATCTGCTTTGAAGTTTATTCCCTTTGTCAGGTCGCCCTGCACGGCTTTTACTTTATCGCCAACCTTATTGAGCTCTATGTTTTCACCTGCAACTCTCACTGCATCTTCGTCTATCTCAACACCTAAAACATCGCTGCTTCCGAGAAGTGCAGCTCCAATTGCCAGGATACCGGATCCGCATCCAACGTCGAGAACTTTCTTATCTGCTGCAGCATCGCCCAGGTATTTTTCCATCAGCTTCATGCACAGTGATGTCGTTTCGTGAGTTCCTGTACCGAATGCCATGCCCGGATCGATCTCGATCACCAGCTCGCCCTCTGCAGGCTCATATTCTTCCCATGTGGGTTTGACCACCAGCTTATCGGTGATCTTGGTAGGCTTGAAGTGTTCCTTCCACTTATCTTTCCAGTCTTCGTCGTCGATGAAGATCTCTTCCCCGTAAAGTCTTCCGAAGTCCACATCCCATCCGAATTTACCGTAAAGCTCGTCGCTCTTCAGCTTCATGATCAGCTCCTTGAGGATCTGGACTTTCTTACGGTTCTTTTCATTATCTTCAAAGAAGCAGGAAATGGTTGGTTCTCGATCAAGATTTTCTTTAAGATCATCTTCGATATAATCCCATCCATACTCATTTTTATTATTCAAAATCTCGTCCATATCTGCAGGATCATCGATGGATACATCTGTGATGCCGTATTTCATGTACATTGCAGTTACCTGCTCGATCCCCTGTCTTGTTGCATGGACTTTAAATTCGATATATTTCATAATTCCCTCCGAAAAATTTTATACCAAAATATTATATCATAAATCTTTGCCATATGAAATATAACATGCAAAAGAAAAGGCAGACTAAAGTCTGCCGATCCCAAATGTATAATTGTATTTATTT
>CAYTVH010000040.1:0-16548 GCA_964441805.1 uncultured Oscillospiraceae bacterium
GCAGCGTGTCCAACATTACCAGTATGATCTCGGCTCTGCTGCAGCTGGTGCTGTCCATGGACTACTCCATTATCCTGATGAATCGATACAGACAGGAGTTGAAACTGAATCCAAACAAGACGGAAGCCATGGCGACTGCCTTGGCACACGCATTCCCTTCCATCACCAGCAGTGCCGTGACCACTATCGTAGGATTGCTGGCGCTGGTATTCATGAGTTTAAAGATAGGAATGGACCTGGGGATCGTTTTGGCGAAAGGCGTTCTGATAAGTATGATTTGCGTATTTACAGTGCTGCCGGGGATCATTCTTATGAGCACAAAGCTCATTGAAAAAACTGCAAAAAAAGTACCGCACTTTAAAATGAATCGTCTTGGCAAGCTCAGCTATAAGCTGCGAGTTCCTGTGACGATCGCCTTTGTCCTTCTTTTCATTGGAGCATATAATATGCAGAACTCAACAGAAACTGCTTTTACCCTTGCCGATGAGGATCCCATCGCAGATGTATTTCCAAACACGAACACCATCGTACTGGTTTATGACAATGAAGATGATGAAGCTGTTTCCCAAATGGCAGAAGATCTTCTTGACAGCGATGACAAGGTAAATGCAGCGGTCAGCTATTCCACAATGCTGGGGAAGGCTTACACGGCTGAAGAATTGGCAGATTCCTTATCTTCTTTGAGCGATGAACTGGATCTGGATCCGGAGATGCTGAAAATCCTTTATTATGATTATTTCAGCCATGACGATAAGGTCACCATGACTGCAGGTGAATTCCTGCACTTCCTGGCAGATGACGTTCTTACCAATGAAGCCTTTGCTGCCGAGCTGGATGGTGAGATGACAGATAAAATCGATTTGATGCTTGAATTTGCAGATGCAGATAAGCTGACCGAAAAGAAGTCGGCCTCCCAGCTGGCAAAAATATTTGATATGGATGTCGACACCATCGAAAACCTACTCCTGCTTTACTACACGAATCACGGCGGCGTAAAAACAGGCACAATGACACTGCCTGTATTTGCCGAATTTGTGACAGGCGAGGTATTGAAAGATCCCAACTATTCTTCCATGTTCGATAAAAATACCCGATCCATGATGAATACACTGCTGACATTCACCGATGCTTCCGCAATGACAGCTCCACGTGATTACAAAGGAATTGCCAGTGTGCTGGGAATCGATGAGGATACCGCAAGACTGCTGTTCGTTTATTACTACGCCATGCAGGACAGCTACGATCCCGGCAGCATGACAACAGCCCAATTTGTGGATCTGATCCAAAACAAGGTGGCACAAGATCCGGTTTTAAGCAGCTATCTTGATGATTCTGCCGCAGCACAGATCTCGATGCTTGGAGCCTTTTGCGACAAGGAGGGGATCCGGGCACAGAAAACATCTGCAGAGTTGTCTCAGCTTCTGGGTATCGATCAGGCTTTGATCGAGCAGATATTCACAGTCGCCATCCCCGGAGATGCAGACAACAAGACCATGTCCGCTGTGGAGCTGGTTGATTTTCTGGTGAATAACATGTCCGGGGCGCTGGATAAAGCGACCCTTGGAAAGCTGCAGATGATCCGGAACATAATGTCAGGGGTGCTGAACGACGCGGCGTATACCTATAAAGAGATGGCAGCTATGATTGGGATGGAAGAAAGCATGGTGAAGGTGCTTTACACCTTCCAAAACTCTTTGGAAGACACTTCCGGATGGAAGCTTTCGGCACAGACGATAGTGAATTTCATTCTGAAAAACAAGGAGCAGTTTTCCGCCGTCATGGGAAGCAAAATTAATCAATTGAATATGCTGCAGGGATTGATCAACAATTCTGTCGCCGGAACAAAATACACTTACAAATCCCTTGCGGAGCTGCTGGGTATCGACGATACACAGATGCGGCAGCTGTATCTCCTGTATCAGACAAAACACGGAAACACTTCAGGATGGGGAATATCGTTGAATACGTTTGTTACGTTCATTCAGAATGATATCCTTACCAATAAGAACTACTCAAGCCAGCTTGATGCTGAGGCTGCCCAACTGCTGGGCACTGCCCGAACTTTGATGGATGCTGTGCTTTCCGGCAAAAGCTACGATGCCGCAGGATTGACAGAACTTTTCAGCGGCCTGTCAGGGGACCTGGACAGCAGCACCATGGAACTGCTGTGCCTGCTTTACGGAAGTCAGAATAAATACGATCCCCAGTGGAAAATGTCTGTACATCAGCTGTTCGACCATTTGACGGGAAGCGTACTGAACGACAGCAGGTTTGAGGGCATTATCGATGACGAGGTGCGTACTGCAGTTATGGATAATCGCAGCACGATAGATGATGCTATTGCCCAGATGAAAGGTGAAAACTACTCACGGCTGATCATAAGCACTACTTACTCAGATGAATCCGAGGAAACTTTCAAGTTCATAGAAGGCCTGATGGAAAGATGCGATGCGGAGCTGTCGGGAGATTATCATTTCATAGGTTCTTCCGTAATGAACTATGAACTGGCCAACAACTTTGACAAAGAAATGCTGATGATCACTATGATCACAGTTTTATCTGTATTTTTAGTAGTTGCACTCACATTCAGATCACTGATCATCCCTCTGATCCTGGTATTGCTTATCCAGTGCGGTGTGTTCATGACAGTAACGACCATTGGTCTGCAGGGATACAGTATTTACTATCTGGCACTGCTGATCGTGCAGAGTATTTTGATGGGTGCCACCATTGACTACGGTATACTTTACACCAACTATTATCTGGAAAACCGCCGCATATTGGATGTAAAGGACGCTCTGATCGCTGCTTATCGCGGCTCAGTCCACACCATATTGACCTCCGGGCTGATCTTGGCTTTGGTTACAGGTATCGTGGGCAATTTATTCACCAATCCTACCATAGGACAGATCTGCAGGACCATATCCATAGGTGCATTCTGCGCCTCATTGCTGGTTATGTTCATCCTACCTGCGATCCTGGCGTTTATGGACAAAGTGATCCTTCGAAAAAAGAAGAAATACAAATAAAAGCAAAAAAGGTCCTTGAGCATCAGCACAAGGACCTTTTAATATATCAAAACTCATTGAAAATAGTAGCTTTTGCCGGAGAATCCCCAACATCTAGTGGGAAGACAAGTTTGCAAAAATATGATATAATAACCGTTACGTATAAACACTTTTAGGAGAGACTTAATGTATCTGACAATAATATTTTTAATAGTACTGATAGTACCATTTATAGTGATACCAAGGCACATGAAGATCGGCATACTTTCGCCATACAGAACAGTGATTTTTTCGACGATCACAGTAGCGTCATTGGCGGCTTTGATATTTATGATCGCATCCCTTTCGGGTGAAGGACTATACTTGCAGCTGTATAACATGGTGAAACTCATGGCAGAGCAGTTGGCAGCAGAACCTATGATGATCGAAACATTTAAACTGGGAGATGCAACTGAAACAGAACGAATGAATTTATTCATTCAGATATATGATGCAGGACTTAAACGACTGCCCGTGATGATCATGTTCTTTGCGGCAGTAGTCTCATATATAGCATATATTGTAACCAGTAAGATCGTTGGCAGGAAACATGATGTAAAGAAAATGCCGAAGTTCAGGGAATTCACATTCCCACAGGGGACAGGGATAGCAACAATGATAATGTATATCATCGGATGGATCATGTTGGGAGCCGGATCCGCCGTGGGAGAGATGATGTATGCTAACATCAACGTGCTGTTTGATCTCATTTTCTCACTGCAAGGTACGGCAGTTGTATTCATGTTCTTCCACTTTAAGAAGGTTCCGCAGGCAGTAAGTGTCATTGTCAGCGGTATCATGTGGGCAACGTCAATAGGGAAAACATTTTTGATACTGCTCGGAATAGCCGATCTCTTCTTGGGTATAAGAGGTTGGATGGCTGCAAAGGGCAGAAGATAACAGGAGAAGGATATGTACGCAGGAAGAATAGAAAAATTACTTGCATATTATTCCATATTACCAACCTGCATCATCAATCAGCAGGGAAAGGTAACCAAGGCCAACAGTAAGATAGCAGACGTTTTTAAGTATGATGGGATAACAGGAAACGATATATTTGCCCTCACGGGAATAAAGACCCAGGACATTATAAAGGCAGCGGAAGAAGGCACATTTGAAGTTCTTAAAAGAAACGACAAAGCATTCAAGATCATTGCCGGCTTCATTGGTGAAGGAGAAACGGCTTCCATACTGATCAATTTCATAGATATAACTTCGTTTGAGAACCTCAAAGAGCTGTATTATGAAAACCAGACTTGTATCGCGCTGATCAACGTAGATAATTTCGATGAACTCATGTCCGGTGCAGGTGAAGGAAGAGACCTGGAGATCTCAACCCAGATCGACAGACATATCAGAACGTGGGTGGCCAAAATGGATGCGGCCGTTGCAAGGTACAGAGATCACCAGTATGAAGTGATCCTTACCCTTAAAAATTACAAGAATCTCATAGCCAACAAGTTCGAGATCCTTGATGAAATAAGAGAAATAGAAACAGATACGGATTTTCCGGTGACACTGAGTATAGGAATAGGTGTAGGCGGCAAGAACATCAGAGAAAGTGAAGAGTATGCCCAGGGCGCGCTTGATTTGGCCCTTGGAAGAGGCGGAGACCAGGCTGTGGTCAAGAACGTAAGCAATTTCGAATACTATGGCGGCAAGTCCCAGAGCGTAGAGAAGGGCTTCAAAGGCAAATCCAGAATAATCGCCCACGCCCTCAGGATCCTCATGAACCAGTCATCCAAGGTGTTTATCATGGGACATAAAAACCCCGATCTGGATAGTTTCGGTGCAGCCCTTGGTATCCACAGGATGGCAAGGATCGTTGGCAAAGAAGCTTTTATAGTGCTCAACGGCTATAACGACTCCATGGTAGACATGGTGGAGGATGCCAAGAAAACAGAAGAGTATAATTTTGTTTCCACAGAAAAGGCGCTGTCTCTTGCCGACGACCATTCGCTGGTAGTGGTGGTGGATACCCACAGGCCGGCTCTGGTTGAATCCATGGAACTGATAGAAAAGGTCAAGAGGACTGTGGTAATAGACCATCACAGAAGAGCCGAAGATGTTCTGCCGGATCAGATCCTCTCATATATGGAATCATATGCATCATCAGCATCGGAGCTGGTAACAGAAGTGGTGCAGTATGCCAATGAAAAGAACAATAAAAAGATCCTTACAAAACTGGAGGCGGATGCTCTCCTTGCAGGGATCATGGTGGATACCAACAGATTTGCGGTGAAAGCCGGAGTGCGTACCTTCGAGGCAGCATCATGGCTCAGACGCGCAGGTGCGGATCTGATAAACGTGAGAAGATATTTCCAGGCGGATTCTGAAAGTCTGAGAGTCAAGGCCCTTTGCCTTGCCAATGCAGTTTTCCATGAGGGCGGCGTGGCAATGTCCGTATGCCCGGGACAAAACTTGAACTCCCAGATAATCAACTCGCAGGTTGCAGATGAACTTCTGACCATCAAGGGGATCAAGGCAAGCTTCGTAGCAGGACGCAACGAGAACGGTGCTACTGTGGTAAGTGCCAGATCCCTGGGAGATATAAATGTTCAGATAATAATGGAAAAATTCGGCGGAGGCGGCCACCTCAACACGGCAGGGGCTCAAGTGGATGTGACCCCTGAAGAGATTTTAGAGCAGATCAAAGAAGTGCTTTAAGCACAGAATTTCGTGAGAACTACACATTAGGAGGATATAATCATGATAGTTATACTTTTAAAAGACGTAAAAGGAACAGGAAAAGCCGGAGAAGTAGTAAAAGTAAGTGACGGTTATGCAAGAAATATGCTGCTGCCAAAAGGCCTTGCCAAGGAAGCTACCGAAGGCAATGTAAGAAACCTTGAAAAGCAGAAGGCTATCGCAGAAGAAAAGAAGGCTGCTCAGAAAGAAGCGGCTAAAAAGCAGGCTGAAGAAATGAGCAAGATCACAGTAGTGATCAAATCAAAGGGCGGTGAGAACGGCAAACTCTTTGGTTCCATCACATCCAAAGATATCGCAGAAGCCCTTGAAAAGCAGGAAGGTATCAAAGTAGACAAGAAAAAGATCGACCTGGCAAACCCTATCAAACAGACCGGGGATACTCAGGTAACAGTCAAGCTTTTCCCTGAAATATCAGCAACACTCAAGGTAACAGTAACAGTTTAGTCCACAGGAGAGACAAATGGAAGGAAGAATCCCTCCGCACAGTATAGAAGCGGAAAAATCGGTATTAGGTGCAGCGCTCCTTTCCAAGGATGCTCTCTTTGACGTGGTGGAAGTGGTAAGGGCAGAAGATTTCTATGATGAAAACCATAAGGAAATTTTCAAGGCGATCCTTGATCTTCACAGAAAGAGCGCACCGGTCGACGCACTTACGGTGGCCGAAGAACTGAAAAAAAGAAACAGCCTCAACATGGTTGGAGGCAGAGCATATATCGCATCACTAAGTGCCGGAACACCTACCACATCCAATGCCATGGAATACGGTAAGATAGTAGCCGAAAAAGCATCCATCAGAAAACTGATCGGCACTGCTGACGATATAGTGGCCAAAGGATATGAAGGAGCCATGGACGCAGGTCAGATCCTGGACTACGCGGAAAGCGGCATTTTCGAAATATCCCAGAAGAGACAAAAAGGGCAGTATACCCATATCAAAGATGTCCTTTTGGAAAACATAGAAATAATAGACAGAGCCTCGAAGCTGGACGGAGGTCTTACGGGAGTAACTACCGGCTTCAAATATCTGGACAACATGACATCGGGACTGCAGAGGTCCGACCTTATCATCCTGGCGGCAAGACCTGCCATGGGAAAGACTGCTTTTGCACTTTCTCTTGCGCTGAATGCGGCTGTAAAAGGCAGAGCGTCTGTCATGGTATTCAGCTTGGAAATGTCCAAGGAGCAGCTGGGGCAGAGACTTCTCAGTATGGAGTCCAAAGTCGATATGCAGAGCCTTAAGACAGGAAGACTTGAAAGAAGAGATTGGGACGACATCAACATAGCGCTGGACATCCTTTCCAAAGCCAACATACATATAGATGATACTGCAGGTATCAATATCATGGAAATGAAGAGCAAATGCAGAAGGCTCAAGGCTGAAGAAGGCCTTGATCTTGTGGTCATAGACTACCTGCAGCTGATGAACCCTGAAGGCAAGTCCGATTCAAGGACCCAGGAAATTTCAGTTATTTCCAGAAATCTCAAGCTGCTTGCCAGAGAGCTGGACTGCCCTGTACTGGTGCTGTCACAGCTTTCCAGAGCGCCTGAACAGAGAACGGACCACAGACCTATGCTTTCAGACCTGAGGGAATCCGGCTCTATCGAGCAGGACGCAGACATAGTAATATTCCTTTATAGAGATGAATATTACAATGAAGATACGGAAGCAGTAGGAGAATGTGAAGTCATCGTAGCCAAGCAGAGAAGCGGCCCGACCGGTACCGTTAAGGTTGCATGGCTCGACAAGCTGACCAAGTTCGTAGACAGCGCACACGGCAGCAATATACCGGGACTTTAAAGATGTTTATTTGGAGGACAGATGGGCTTCAAACGTGAAAAGATAAATGACTACTTCCTGCTGGATACAGGAGTGGAAAACATATTTATAAATGAACATATGGCATCTGCGCCGGGGGATTTCGTCAAGGTGTATCTCCTGGCTTTGATGTATGCCAATTTGGAGCTTGATATCACCAACGAAGAGATAGCAAGGCACCTTTCCATGGATCATGAAGATGTTCTCAAAGCATGGACCTACTGGGAGAAGATAGGTGCAGTAAGAAAGATCAGGAAAAACCCGGAAGACAAGTTCAATTACGATGTGGAATTCGTTACCCTCAAAGAGCAGCTTTACGGCAAGAGCAGCAAGAAGACATACGGTGCCGACCACAACGCACAGGCTCTTATGGCAGATAAAGAGATAAAGGACATGTTTGCTGCCATAGAAAAAATCGCCGGCAGAGTGATCAGCGGAACAGAAATGATGGAGGTCCTTTCCTGGATCAATGAGTTCGGGGCGACTCCGGAAATCGTAGTTTACGGATATTCCTATTGCGTGCAGAAAAAGAAGAAGGACATAAAATACATAGCTGCAGTTATCAAGGCATGGACCGACAAGGGTCTTAGAGACGTTTTGTCAGTGGAAAAATATCTCAGCGAGAATGAGAAAAAACAATATCTGTACAAAAGGGTGTTCCAGGCACTGGGCTTTTCCAGAAACGCCACTGAAGAAGAGCGACGCATCATGGATACCTGGTTTGAAACCATGGAGTTTTCCCTCGACAGAGTCCTTAGCGCATGCGGGAAAACATCGGGGATAACAAACCCTAATATCAACTATGTAAATAAGGTGCTGGTGAACTGGTATGAGGAAGAGAATTCGGCCAAAACCGGAAACCCTAAAAATAACAATAAAGATATCACCAGCAGTGAAATAATGAAATATTACGAAGTCTTGCGGCAGAAGAACGAGGAAGCTGCAGACGAGAGGCGACGTGCAGTTTATGATGCTGTTCCAAGGATCAAGGAAATCGAGGAGGAGATAACAGCCATAAGCTCAGAAATGTCAAAGATAATCATATCCGACAGGGTGGATCGAAAGAGTGCAATGGAAGAACTCAAAAAACGAATGGATTCCATCAATACGGAGAAGGCTTTCCTTCTCACCGACAACGGATTTGAAATAGATCACATGGATGTGAAACATAGGTGCCCGCAATGCAGGGATACCGGAATGCTTGAAACGGGAGAAAGATGTCAATGCTTCGCAGAAGTAACAAAAGAAAAAATAAATCTGATAAATCAATAGAACGCACACCTGCAGCCAACACGCCTGACGTAAACGATGTTCCTCCGCAGGAACCTGTTTATGAAGACACCATGAGCAGAGAAGACTTCATTATGCATAACGAAGATGCCAGAAAGGTTTATGAAGATATCAGAAAGCTCAGGGAAAGCGTTAAAGCGCTGAAAGTTCCGGAGCCGGAAATCGCTGTTGAAGAAAAGCCGGCCGCGCGAAAGAAAACATACAGGGAAGAAACTGCAGAAATAATCGCAGCCAAGCAAGCCATTTTGGAGCAGGCCAAGAAGGATGCTCTTGAAAAAAGGGCCAAAGTTGAAGAAACCATTAGGAAAGAGCAGGAGGCCATGGCACAGCAGCAGAGAGCTTTGGAAGCCCAGCGACGTGCAGCTTTGATCGAAGAAGAGGCAGAAAGAAAGCGCCGGCAAGCCGAAGAAGCAGAGCGAAGGGCCAAGGAGACTTCAAGAAAGGCAGCTCTTGAAGCAATGGAAGCTGAAAGGAAGGCAAGGGAAGAGCAGGAAGCGAAACTTGCCGATGAAGCAGCCAGAAAAGAAGGAAGAGCCACTGCAGCGGAGATGAAGGCATTTTTTGGAGAAGAAACTCCGGCAGAGCCCAATGAAGCCAACCTTGAAAGAGCTAAAAAAGAGCTTTTGAATGCTCAGAAACTGCAGGAAGCCAACCTGAATCTGATTTCCCGGGCTGCTGAACATCATACAACAAAACTTGCGGAAGTACAGCAGGAAAAGCTGGAAAAGCAGCAGGATATCATAAAGAGCAAGCAGGAAGAAGTTGTCGAAATACTGGATGAGCATAAGGAACAGCGAATAGAGAGACTGACTAAAGATGTTAAGGATAAGAAGCTGAGAAAGCTGAAGGCTCTTGAAGAAAAACGTCTCAAGGAAGAAAGACAACAGGCATTAAAGGCTGAAAAGCTGGCAAGACTTCAGGCGGAAAAGGAAGCTAAGGCTGCGAAAATGCTGGCGGAAAAGAAGGCAAAAGCAGCTAAGCTTTTGACTGAAAAAGAAGCCAAGGCCGCCAAGATGCTTGCCGAAAGAGAAGAAAAAAGAATAAAAGAAGAAAAGAGAAGGCTCGAACGTCAGAGGAAAGCGGAAGAAAGAGAGCTTATCAAGAGAGCCAGAAAAGATGCAGAGGCTCGAGCGCAGCTTGAAAGGCTGAGACTGGAAGCCAAGAGCCGTGCAGATGCAGAACTGGGCGGAGGTATCGTAAATGTCCAGGGAATGACCATCAATACCGAGATCTTGGAAGTGCCGAACGTCAAGTGGCGTGACCTTTTCAATATCAGGACCAAGAAAGAACGTCAGGCAGAGACGGACAGTGAAAGGAGAAAGCTTGCAAGGGAACGAAGGAAGAGAAGCGACGAGGCAAGACAGATCGTTGATTTTTCCATAAAAAGAAAGATGGCCGCGTATGAGAAAACTGCCTTTGCTAAGAAGTTCAATGCGTTCAAGGCGTTTTGTGAAAGAAAAAAAGTGGCACTCATCACGACATTTGCGATAGTGCTGGTGGTCCTTGTTGCGACAGCAGGCGTATTCAACTACTATACTGCTTACGCATATTCATATAATGGAAAAACGCTGGGTATCGTTAAAGAAAAGGACGATGTGCTTCGTATCACTGATCTGGTGCAGGGCGCGCTTACGGAAGATAAGAACGTAGACGTTGTCATAGATGCCAGAAAGGATATCCAGTTCGAAAGAGTAGCGACCGTAGGTGATGTAAAGATCGATACTTCAGAAGATGTTCTCAAGAGACTTACTTATATGGGAGACCTCAATGTAAAGGCTTACTGTATCTTCATAGACGGTAAGAAAGTAGGTGCCGTTGAAAGCAAGGCGGTAGCTGAGGAAGTTTTTAGAGACATCGAAAAGAAATATACCAGCGGTATGGAAGATTCTGAAATACAATCCATAGAGATCGTAGAACAGTGGGAAGCAAAGGAAGATAATATAAGCCTGGAAAATGTCATGACACAAGAGGAGATGGTATCTCTTCTGTGTACCAGCGGACAGAAGGAAACTCTCCATGAAGTAGTTGCAGGAGAGACCCTTTCCGACGTGGCAAAGCTTTACTCCATGACAGAAGAGGAGATCCTTGAAGACAATCCTAACGTGGACAAACGAAAGCTGACGGTTGGCAGCAAGATCATCATCAAGAAAGAAGCTCCGATCCTGACAGTTAAAATAGTAGAGAAAGTTTCCTACGAGAAGGTGATCGAACATAAAGTAGAAAAGAAGGATTCCAAAGATATCTACGAAGGATATACCGAGACCAAGCAGAAAGGTAAAGATGGTCTGAGTCAGGTAACTTCACGTATCACCTTGGTAAATGGTGAGAAGATAGATGAAGAAGTTCTTGAATCTGAGATCAAGAAAGAAGCCGTAACTGAAATCATCCTTGTTGGAACTAAGGAAAGACCACCTTCAGTCGGCTCCGGAAAATATATATGGCCGCTTGAATCAGGATATACTCTAACATCGGGATTCAAGTACAGATGGGGAAGGCTCCACGAAGGTATAGACCTGGGAACTTCTACAGGAAACAATGTACTTGCTGCTGATGGCGG
The DNA here is from genome assembly GCA_964441805.1 of uncultured Oscillospiraceae bacterium. Lineage (GTDB taxonomy): Bacteria > Bacillota > Clostridia > Peptostreptococcales > Anaerovoracaceae > Lentihominibacter. The sequence continues at coordinate 11,420 of CAYTVH010000040.1, forward strand.
TGTAGTTACATATGCAGGATACAGCGGTGCATATGGATATCTTATCAAAATAGACCATCAAAACGGAATGGAAACAAGATATGCCCATAACAGTCAGCTGCTGGTGAGCACCGGCGACAAAGTATTCCAGGGAATGCACATCGCAGAATCGGGAAATTCGGGACGAAGTACAGGTCCGCATCTGCACTTTGAAATAAGAGTAGACGGTGTAGCCAAAGACCCATTGAGTTATTTACCTTAATAAAGAGAAAAAGCATCCGGTAAAAACCGGGTGCTTTTTGTATACAATAATACAAAGTGCCTTTTTAGAACATGAAATACGTTGAAATTCCAAGCCTTGTGACTTGAAGCATTTTGTATGCAATGTTAATATACTTTTAAAGAAGGGGCTTTGGAAGCATTGTAAAAGCTGAAAGAAAGAGAGCGTAAAATATGGAGAAAAAAACTTCAAAAACAGAAGTGATACTGCAGGGAAATGAAGCCTGCGCCATGGGTGCAATATATGCAGGGTGCAGATTTTTCGCAGGATATCCTATCACACCGTCCACAGAAATCATCGAGCTGATGTCTTCAGAAATGCAGAAGGTGGGCGGAGCTTTCATCCAGATGGAAGACGAGATCGGTTCTGCCTGCGCGATCATCGGGGCAAGATGGGGCGGTAAGAAGGCAATGACTGCCACCTCAGGTCCTGGGTATACGCTTATGCAGGAAGCCATAGGTTTCGCTGCAGTAACCGAGACACCTATCGTTATCGTAAATGTACAGAGAGGCGGCCCGTCCACAGGACAGCCAACCCTTTCCTCGCAGCAGGATATATATCAGGCCAGATACGGAAGCCACGGTGATTATGAGATCATCGTCTTAAGCCCGTCATCTGTTCAGGAAATGTATGATTTCACCATCAAGGCATTTGAGCTGGCAGAACAGTTCAGAACGCCGGTCATCCTCCTTGCGGATGAAGTGGTGGGTCACATGAGAGAAAAAATAGAGATAAGAGATGGATCGAAGCACATCAAGAGCGTGAAGCAGAAATATGTCGTTTCTCCGCAGGAAGACTTCTTCAAAGGTGCAAATACACTGGTAGAAGGGCAGCTTCATGATGAAAGAGGCCGAAGGATCGGTCATCTGGCAGGAAGGTCCGGAGAGTTCATCAATAATATCAACAAGAAGATCAGCGATAACGTGGATGTTATCGCTGACATAGACACTTACTTCATGGAGGATGCCGAGGTTGCCATCGTGGCATACGGCTCAGTAGTAAGACCTGCGATCAATGCCGTCAAGACGGCAAGAAAAGTTGAGGATGATCGAATCATACCGAAGTTCCGAATCATCAAAGACATTTTCAAGAAAGGCATACCTGAAACCTTCGAAACGGACTACAGCCACCTGAAGGTTGGCCTTGTGAAGATCAACACCGTATGGCCGTGTCCTGAAGAGCTTCTCAAGGAAGCCACCAAGGATGCCAAGGTGATCATCGTTCCCGAAATGAACGTGGGCAAATACTGCCACGAAGTCGAAAGGGTCCTTAAGGATAAAACAGTCATACCTATGTCCAAGTGCGGCGGAGAAATCCATACTCCAAACGAAATCCTGGATAAGATCTTAAAGGAGGTGGGAATAGATGAATAAGTTATATGAAAAGTATATCAAGACAGATTCCCTGCCAACACTGTTCTGCCCGGGCTGCGGCAACGGCATAATCCAGGTGGCTGCCATGAATGCCATGGAAGACCTGGGTATCAAAGATGATGTTGCCTGTGTCAGCGGTATCGGCTGCTCATCATGGATCCCATGCTACTATAAGCTGGACGTGATGCATACCATGCATGGCAGAGCACTGGCCTTTGCAGAAGGACTGAAGCTGGCTAGACCTGATAAGAAGATCTTGGTTTTCACAGGAGACGGAGACTGTCTGGCCATCGGCGGAAATCATTTGATGCATGCGGCTGCCAGAAATATCGATCTGACGGTGGTGATGGCCAATAATTATATCTACGGCATGACAGGCGGTCAGAAATCGCCGGCAACTCCTAAGGGTTCTGTTACCAAGACATCTCCTTTTGGAAGCATAGATGAACCCATCGACGGGTGCAAGCTGGTATCCGCCCTGGGAGCAAGCTATGTGGCAAGATGGACCACTGCTCATCCTGTACAGCTGGCAAAATCAATCGCTGAAGGTATGGCGCACAAAGGATTCTCATTCATCGAAGTTCTTACCCAGTGTCCTGTCCAGGCAGGCAAGAATGTCTTCGGAGAAAAGGATCCGGCAGCCATCATGAAGAGATACAAAGAAGGCACTTATCTGTATAAGCCGGGGGGAGAGCCTGTGGAAGGAAAGATCCCGGTGGGAGTTTTCAAGCATGATAAGACAGCCGAGGAATATATTGAGAAGGTAGAACGCAGACTCCGTGAACAGGGAATCGAAAGAGGGTGAGGTCATGGCAGTAATCACAGTTGATAAAGTTCATTGCAAAGGATGCGGGATCTGTTATACAGCCTGCCCCAAGAAGATATTCGTTAAATCAAGAAAAAGAAACAACTACGGATCATCCATGCCGGACACCAAGAATCCGGAAAATTGTGTAGTTTGCAGGATGTGTGAAAGATTGTGCCCTGACGGTGCGATCAATGTGGAAGGAGAATAGACTTTATGAGGATCAACGTAAGATTCGCAGGATCGGGTGGACAGGGAGTTATATTGGCATCAGTTCTTCTTGCCAAAGGATATGGCCTTGGGGAAGACTATAATATTTCTCAGACTCAGAGTTACGGCCCTGAAGCAAGAGGCGGCGCCTGCAAAGCGGAAGTCGTTATTTCCGACGAAGAGATCGACTACATGAAGGTGGATGAAGCAGATGTGTTCATCGCTCTCAATCAGGCTGGGTTTGACAAGTATAAGGATCAGGCCAAGAAGGATGCCATGGTACTGGTAAACAGCACTCTGGTCGAGACAGATGATCCAAAGCACTACAGAGTGCCGGCTACAGACATTGCTGAAGACATGGGCAAGCCTTTTGTAGTCAACATGGTTATGCTGGGGGCGCTTACTAAGTTGCTTCCTAAGATCCACTACGACACTGTTCTCGATGAAATCAAAGGGAATTTCGCAGCAAGTATCGCCGGAATGAACATAGATGCTTTCGATAAAGGCTATGAACATGCGGCGCAGCTGTTAAAGTCAGCAAATTAATACGGGTTTACCCCATTGAATAAACTTCCTCCTGAGATATAATGTTTAGTGGAGCTTTTCCACAGATATTTCAGGAGGATTTATGAATTTATTTAAAAACTATATAGGTGATATCAAGACGGAGTTTGCAGGATATAACGGCAAGCGTCTGAGCAAGGACCTGATGGCAGGTGTGACTGTAGCGGCAGTGGCACTTCCTCTGGCACTGGCATTCGGTGTCAGCTCGGGAGCAACTGCAGCGGCAGGCCTGGTAACAGCCATCATAGGAGGAATCGTTATAAGTGCCCTTTCCGGAGCGTCATTCCAGATCTCAGGACCTACCGGTGCCATGACAGCTATCCTGGTTACTCTGGCAGCACAGTACGGTATGCAGGGTATACTGCTGGCATGTTTCATGGCAGGGGTGATCCTGATCGCAGCAGGAGTATTAAAGCTGGGAAGAATGATCTACTACATACCGTCATCAGTTATCACCGGATTTACATCCGGCATAGCCATAATCATCGCATTGGGCCAGCTGGATAATTTTTTTGGAGTTACATCCGAAGGCGATCTGGCCATCATGAAGGTGGTATCATACTTCACCAATGGTTTCCATCCTGATATGGAAACAATGGCTATCGGTATCGCGGTCATCGTCATCATGTTGATCTGGCCGAAGAAGCTGAATGCCAAATTCCCTTCTTCACTGGCCGCCATCATAATCGTACTCATAGCTAACCACTTCCTGCAGTTTGATGTTGCAGTGGTAGGTGAAGTACCCAAGTCCATCATCCTCGATGAAAGACTTACACTGGCAGGTCTTAGCATGAGCCAGATGAGAGATCTTTTCATCCCTGCATTTTCCATAGCTGCCCTCGGCATGATCGAAAGCTTGCTTTGCGGGGCATCTGCAGGAAAGATGAAAGATGAAGAGATGGATGCGGACAGAGAGCTGGTAGCACAGGGTATCGGAAACATCGTTATTCCTCTCTTCGGAGGAGTACCTGCTACAGCAGCCATCGCAAGAACAAGCGTAGCTATCAAGGCAGGCTGTGAGACAAGACTTGCAGGTATATTCCACGCAGTTTTCCTGCTGCTGTCGATGTTCATCCTAGCACCGGTAATGTCAGCCATTCCACTGTCAGCTCTGGCAGGAGTGCTGATGGTAACAGCGTGGAGAATGAACGACTGGGAAAACATCCACTTCATTTTCGATCACAAGTTCAAGTCGGGAATAATGAAGTTCGCCATAACAATGGTGGCAACAGTAATATTCGACCTTACTCAGGCAATCATCATCGGAGTGGCATTCTCAATAATCCTGATCCTCATCAAGCTGACGGACATCGATATCACAGTTGCTGAGATCGAAAGAGAAAGACTTGAAGAAGTGGGTGTACATCTGCCTAAGATCTCAGGAAAGGTAAGAGTGGCGTATCTGACAGGAGCCATATTCTTCGCGGTTATCGATAAACTGGAAGACGAACTCTATGCACTGGAAGGTAAAACAGAAGGCCTGATCCTGTCAATGCGAGGCGTGCCGGTAATAGATCTTTCCGGTATCCAGGCAATGATCGAACTGGTAAAAGAAATGGAAGCTAACGGTACAGAGATCTACCTGACCAGCGTACAGCCTAAGGTGCTTGAAGAAATGCGCAGAGGCGGACTGATCGACCTGATCGGTGAACAGTACGTATTCGCAAGTGCTGAAGAAGCTATCGTAGTAGCACAGCAGGAACATCTGTAATCTCATAAATCTTTGGGGAAGGCGATATATGTGGGAGTTTCTTGTGAATTTCTCCCCATTTTGGCACTCTTAAATTCAGAATCCCCACGCATATAGGAAAAATAAAAATCCATGGGATAAAATCAGTGTTATTTCCCATGGATTTATTGTTTTGGTGCGGCTAGAGGGACTTGAACCCCCACGTCGGTTGACACTAGAACCTAAATC
>CAYTVH010000041.1:0-4195 GCA_964441805.1 uncultured Oscillospiraceae bacterium
CTGCTCTCATGCCGGTTTTGATGATGTCTTCGATGACGTCTTTCGGTACAGGTGTGTTCCGGAAGCCTCTGATGGATCTTCTCTCTACTATTGCTTGTTTGATATTCATGGTCGTTACTCCTTGTGATCTACATATGTTTATTTAACATTGCCTTTACTATCTCTTCGATTTCTACGGCTCGCCGCTTCGCGTATCTTGCGTCCAATCCGCTCAACCGCGCCACTTTAAGAATATGCTCTATCCCCGGGTTTTTTCCTTCTCCTGCAATCGTTGTGGCATGCTCTCCGCCCTGCGAACTGCTATATGTCAAATCATATGCGGGAGAAAGTTTCCATCGTTGTTGTTTGTCATCATACAGGAACGAGAAGTTCTTAGAGTGATCATCTCGGTTATGTGCGAATACATTAAAGCACATTAGCTCATACATTTTATTCACTTCCTGCATATCGCTTGTAAGTAACATTGTCAGCTTCATGAGCTGAATGTAGTCAAGGTTAGGAAGTCGGTGAGATGATTCCAATAATCCGGCCGCGGAGACAGTGTGTACTTTTGTTTGTTCTTGTGGATTTCCTATCCTATCAAATCGCTTCGTGCCGAAATATCCTGCACAAATTTTTGATGGAAACAAACGGGTCTCTGCCATGTTGATACCGCATTCTCTTGCACAAAGACTGTATCGGTATTCTTGTAGACCTATGTCTTTATCGTCATAAGCTGCCGGGAATTTGATTATCCAACTTTCACCGTCGATATCGGTAAGGATTTTTGGTCTTTCTCCACCGGATGATCCTCCGTATTTGAACAGTGCATCAAGATCAACAGTCGGATCTTCTTCGAGAAGTGCCTTACACTCTGCGGCTATGGTGTCATAATCGCCTTTAAGTGCCAAGTCTTCTGTGTTGATAGATGGCTCATATGTTAATGCACCCATTCCTGAATCAGACACAAGCATGAGCCTATGAAAACTGTCGATCTCATCGATATTTATATTCGGCTTGCTTCTGATGTATCTGTCTACTACCAATCTTCCCCAACCGTCCGGGAGTGTGTCAGAAAAAACTCCGAAAACACCTTCAAATGGCTGGTAGTCCGGGATGTACAGCCTCTTTTCAAGAGGCAAGCTGTAAGGACTTATGCTGTATCCTTCCTCCAACCATTGATCGCTGTATTGGAATGCTGCTCTATGACGAGTCTCTGCCAGTGTGCCAACGTGGCGCCCGTTCATATGGACTTCTATTTTATCTATACTTTTCATTGTTAGCTTTCTCATTTATGATCTCCCCAATGGATGTGTATTCAGGTTTTTTAAACAACTGTGAGAAATCTCCTAAACTGTCAAGTACCATGGCGATCTTAAGCAATGAAGCCAGGGATATTTCGCCTGTACGTTCGAAGCGTTTGATAGACCCTAAACTCACTCCCGATCGTTCCGCTAAAACAGCTTGCGTAAGCTTGAATGCCTTACGCTTAGCTTTGGCTTTTTGGGCGATTTCCATAGATATTTCGTATGGGGTTTTTAATAGCATCAGATTGTTGTTCATGGTTAATATGTTATCCTTTTATGGCTATTTTTTAATTTTTAGCTAATATTTTGTCTTTATTGTACATTATTTTTGGATGGATGGCAAGTGATGAAATAATACAACGGCAAGGCGGCCAGTGTCACCGTAGTTCCCATGCCTTCGGCGTATTCAGTGATGGTACCCATGAGCATGTACATGACCATGGCACTGCAGAACATGGATAAAAATGCAAATATGAAGTTTTTGGTCAATATTTTTTCACGCATGTAACATTTTTATCTGTCTTTTGTGGCAAATGCAACATATTTTGTCTTTGGGTTAGTGTATACTAACGCCATCGAGAAAAAGAAGGCACCCGGCCAGGTGCAAAAGAAAGCAAAGAGATGCACCGCCCTTTGTACGGCGGAAGATATAAGGAGGATATACATATGAAGAATGTAGAATGGAAAGATAAAATCGCTCAATTCAAGAAGGTTGACGTTAGGGGAGTTGCAGGCAACTTCTTCCCGGGGCTCAAGAAGCAGGCGACGGAGCTTGACGAAGGAGAGGGGCTGGAAGTGATCCAGACTTTTGATCCGATCCCGCTGTATCCTGTGATGGAAGAACTGGGCTTTGAACACTTCACCGAACAGGCAGGCGAAACAGAATTCCACGCATATTTTTATCGCGTTAAGAAGGGGACTGAAAGCGGCAATATCACCATGCGTCCTGCAGCCCTGACCAACTTGCCGCTGATCGATGAGGGGCTCGGTAAGATCGGTGTGGAATTTTGGGATCTGACTTGGAACGATGAGAAGAGATATCTGCCTTATGAAACAAGGCTGCTGCTGTCGCTGACAAATGCTGTCGGTGCCGGCAGGATGAGACAGGCCACCAGAGAGCTGGTGAAGGCCTATGCTCAGGGAACAGATTCGGAAGCCTTCGACGATATCTTTGAGCTGCTGGCATGGAACCAGGGCATCGGATATTTCAGCTCGGAAATCGGTCCATCCACTCTGTTCAAAGCATACAAGACTATCAAACAGAGGGAAAAACAGAGAAAGAGCCGTGCTGAAATCGTGGCAGAATTGATGGAAAACTTCGGAGAAAAGAATCCGGATGTGAAAGTGATATAGGAGGTACAGAAATGATAAAACTTACAAGTGAAACAAGGCTTGCAGAGCTTTTGACAGCTTACCCGTGGCTCAAACACGAGCTTCCGAATATCAACGAGCGCTTCAAGATGCTCAACACGCCTGTCGGAAAAGTTATGGCTAAAAAGGCGACCATCGCCGATATGAGTGCAAGATCCGGAATGGATCAGGAGGAGCTCATAAGGAAGCTGGAAGAGCTGTTGGCAGAATAAAGATAAAGAAGAAGCCTCGCGGCTTCTTCTTAGCATTTACATTTATTTCATTATCTTGATCAAGCCCTTCTTGTTAAAGTGCACCAGCATCGACAATGTGATCGGGAATCCGAAAAGGCCGATACCGCCCAGCAGCTGCAGTCCCGCAAACATACTTGAAAGGGTGACGATCGGATGAAGTCCCAGCTGACTTCCAACGATCTTAGGCTCTATGATATTTCTAACTATTGTTATGATCACGTAAAGTATGAACAGCTTCAGTGCCAGCCAGTAGTTGCCAAGCACGATGCTGATGATCGTCCATGGGATCATAACACCGCCTGTTCCCAGAACCGGCAGGATGTCAAATATGGCTATGCAAAGTGCGATGAGAAGCGCATAGTCTACACCGATGATAGTGAGGCCGATGGACAGCTCAGCGAATGTTATAGACATGATGATGATATACGACCTTATTACCACGAACAATACATTTACCATATATGCTTTTGTTTCTTCAAAGAGCTCTCTTACTCTGTCATTCATCTGGTAAACCACAAATCCCATGATCTTATCGTAGTCCATTGAAATGAATACAGTTGCCACCAGGAACAATACAGTCTTGATGAACAGCATAGGAAGGGATGTTGCCACACCTGTTACCATGCTGATCGCAGATGTAGATATGCTTGTGGCCAGTCCTGCCAATGCATCCATCAACTGAGTTTCCAGATTTCTCAGCAGATCCATAAGATTGAGTTCGTTCCAAACCTGCAACGTTTCCAGTTTACTGAAAACATCCAGTACCATCGGTTCAACAGTATTGGCATAGAACTGAGGCAGATTGATGATCATCTTGTGTATGCCTGTAAACAGCTCGATGCCTCCCCATGAAATGAAAGCGGCCAGCGCCACAAAAAACAGCACTGATGCCATGAGACCGCACAGCTTTTTCTTGAGTCTCAGTTTGCGGTGCATGAATTTTATAGGGCGCTGCAATAAAACTGCTATGATGAATGCCAGGATGAATGGCATCAAAATCGGCACTGCGTATTTTACTATTACAAATACCAACGCTGCTATTATTGCAAAATATACACAATTGATTATGAATGAACGCCTGAAGTTCAAATTGTTTTTAGCCATAAATTATCGCTCCTCTTAATACCCCGCGGTTTCTTTATCTATTTTAAACCATTATACACGTGAGGTCAAAGCAAGTTCAACCCCCTCTTTACAAGTTATAAATAAAGAGACCGGTTATTCCGGTCTTTCTTTCTTTTTGAAGTCTACGCTGCTGATGATTATGGCACCTATAAGAAGTACCCCGCCAACAAGATATTCGAT
>CAYTVH010000041.1:4205-10094 GCA_964441805.1 uncultured Oscillospiraceae bacterium
AAATGCATCCAAACAAAGTTGCCGATACCGATTCCAGAGGGAAGATGACTCCCGCCTGGGAGGCTGTGGCGTATTTTAATCCAAATGTGAACAGCAGCTGAGTTGCAAATGTTCCCAGCAGCACCATGTAGAGAAACTCTACTATAACGACACCGTCCATCACCTGCAAAAGTGCCGGCGGCTGCTCCATGAACAACGCGAATATAAGGGCTGCGATCAATGTATAGATAAACTGGTTGGTGGTCAAAAATTCCACACTGGTATCCTCTGTGTAAAGGTCCAGCGCCACCATGGCCCCGCCGTATCCTATGGCGCTCACTATGGAAAGGACCTCGCCAAGCCCCATGGAAAGCTCACCGCTGAAAAGTCCCGACACCGACATGATGAATACGCCGACGATGCCTACCACTGCACTGATGAACACTTTGCGCGGCGGCCTTGTTTTTGATACGAACCACACCATGAAAGGCACCAAGATCACGTATGCCGATGAAATGAAAGCACTGAGCCCTGCGTTTATCATGTCAAGACCTATGGACTGTAGGGCATAGGCAACGCCGAACATCCCTCCGCAGATGGCGCCCCTTTTCCAGTCTCTGAGTGTGGCATTTGTAAAATGCTTTCTCCAGATGAGCAAGCAGCCCACCACCACAGGAAGGGTCCTTATGACATTTGTCCAGTTGGGATCTATGACGGTAAAAACGTCTTTAGCTATTGCATACTCTCCACCCCACAAAAGGGCCGCGACCACGAGACTGATGACACCCACTACGGATCCATATTTTTCTGCCCACTTTTCAAGCATGTTTCTGCTCTTCCTTCCATTGGTTTCTATGCTTCTATATTAAAGTATACGGTAACCGTATAGTCAATACTATGCTTGATTTTTCTTGAAGAGTCCCTCTCATTTCACGAATACCGGATATGAAAGCAAAAAAATGACCTTTCTAATGGCTTGACCTTTGGTTCTTATGGCCGGTTTCCGGAAACTGCAGAGAAATCTTTGAAAACACTTCATATTCGTCCCTCCTTCGGAATATCTTTTATGAGAATATGAAAAGGAGGTCGCAAAAGATGACAACATCCCCTTATGACAGCCTGCCTGTGGGCAATAACGATACAAAACCGGAAGAAACCATGGAGTATGTGGAGGTGGATCTTGAGCAGATCAAAGCCATAGTTGATGAAATCGATGATGATCCGGCGGTTGGCAAGCTCAGCGAGCCATCCCCGGGAGACTCCGAGCTAACCGCAGAGGTCTCCCAATCAACTGCAGAGGTCTCCAAACCATTGGTCGAAGTTGCTGCACCGCCCCTGCCCATGTCGATTCCGGCAGCAAGACCAAAGCCGCCAACCAAAACTACCCCTCCGGAAAAACCACCCCAGTACTCTCGCCTCAATATCAAAAACCTTCAAGGCGTTTACGAATACACCCTGCCTTTTGAAGAATCCTTGCTGGTACCGGACACCTTGCCTGACATGCAAAGGGTGCTCTTTGCAGAGGGAAGGGCTGATCTTTCTCAGCCAAGCAAAGTCAGCTATGATAAAGATGATTTCCTGACAGGTGATATCACCGTATATACTGTCTATGCTCCCGTTCCATCGAGGCCTTCATCTCCTGCTGCGGGACCGGCCGCCTATACAGACAGTCCTGTGGATGTGGTCAAATCGATCATTCCTTTTAAAACAGACAAATGCTGGGATAAAGCGGACGGTGATGATTTCAGAGTCAGCCTGACCGTTAAAAAAATCACTGCCGAAATGATCAACGAACGAAAATTCACGGTCAAAGGCGAGCTTTGCATCAAGCTCACTGCCATCGCCAATAAGGAGCTGAAGGTTTTTAAGTCCTCGGAGGACCACCAACTGGTGACCGCACGAGACAGCATACAAGCCACCGACTTGGTCCACGAAGCAACTGATACCACCGAGATATCTCAGGAGATCACCTTGAAGGACGATCAGCCGGCGCCCATCAAGATGCTCAAAGAAACAATCCATATATCTGAGATACATCGCCAGGTCACATCGGGCAAACTGGTGATCAACGCTGTGATCCACTCACAAGTTTTATATATCGGAGAGTTGGAATCGGGCGAAAGGAAGCTTACATGTTTATCCAATAAAACTGATTTCACCCAGTTCATCGTGATGGATAATTCCTCGGCGCCGGAAATGATGAAAATACATTTTGACAGCAGCGATCTGAAGATGACCATCGAAAGCAAAGACAAATTCCTGCTTCAAGGCAATGTTGTCACCCATGTCCAGGTGTTTGAAAATAAAGATGTTGTCACCGCTGCAGATGCATATCATAAGGAAAGGGATATTTGTTTCGATCTCACCACAGTGGACCTGGCTGAAGTATCGGGGACTGTCAGCGGCGAGATTTCTTCCCGTGAAGTCGTAAACCTTGGCGAGGGCGACAAGAAGCCGGAAGAACTCATCTGCAGCAGCTATCGCATCGCATCCATCCAAGGGCGTCCCGAAAAAGGCCGTATCATCATCGAAGGATCCATGCCTGTCAAAATTCTGGCCCTCGACGACGAAGAGAGACCTTTTATCATCGAGCACACCGTGCCCATAAGGGGGTCTTTGGAAATGACAATGCCGGGCTTGGACACGGACGGCCGGCACAAAACAGCCCCAGCCGGTCAGCCCGCCGCTGCGCCTTGCGAGCTGCTTGACATCTGCGTCGATGCCGCCGTCAAGGATCTCTGGTACGATATGATAAACAGCAGGCAGATCGAGATAAACACCAGTCTGACCATAACCGTTTGGGCAAGCGGACAGCAAACCTTCTGCACTTTGGAAAATCTGTGCTTTGCAGAAACCGGCATAGAGCCTCGTCGCGTACCAATGGCGATCTACGTTGTGGGACGGGGCGACACCCTTTGGGATATAGCCAAGAGATACAAGTCCGACGTGGCGTGGCTGGCTGAACTGAACGAGATCGATCCCCAAAAGCCTCTCCCTGAGGGTGCGAAGCTTTTCATAGCGAAATAATCTTCCAAAAAAGCGAAATATTTTTCCAAAAATATGTATAACATCCCTCCTGGCTGTACAGAATTACAGTACAAGGCAAGCCGGCCACATGCCGGGTGCACCAAGCGCACCGGCCGCAAGCCGCAAGGGAGGGATACATATGAGAACACCAATAGATAAAGCGAGCGCACTGCCGCAGCAGCTAAAAGCCATGGCGGACGCTTTCCGCAGACTTTCCGATGAGAAAAAATGCGTCATACTTCTGGCGCTGACCATATTCATGGGCTTTCTGCTTTTTTATACATATATCGGTGACAAAGGAAACGACCACGAAGGGATAATCAGACTTCATGTCATCGCCAACAGCAACGCCATTGGCGATCAAAACTTGAAGCTGAAAGTCAGAGACGCCGTCATCGCATATATGGATGATCACCGGGATCTCTCGACTGTGGACGAAACGAGGGACCTGCTGAAGGAAGACCTGGATCGGCTGGAAACCATCGCCGACGGCATCATAGCATCCGAAGGATACGACTACACTGCCAAGGCAGATATGGGCGTCAGGTATATACCCGAAAAAACTTACGGAGATATAACCTTTCCGGCAGGCAACTACGAGGCTCTAACCATAACCCTGGGCGACGGGGATGGCGAGAACTGGTGGTGCGTGCTGTTTCCGCCGCTCTGCCTTCTCGATGAAGGAACCACCGCATCCGACGAACCTGCACAGGATCAACGTTTGCAGTTGAGATGGAAGCTCATGGAGCTCCTTAAAGAAGATGATCAGACCTCCTAAATTAAACGACAAATACTTTCGCAGATCCGTCGCGCCTTTCATGGCTCGGCAGGTCTGCGAAAGTGTTTTTTGCGGCGCCGATGGCATTCTGACGGCCCAGCTCGCTGATTCACCCAGGCCTGCGCACCGCATTTGCCCTCTTTAAAAACGCTCCCCTCTGAGATATAATGTTTTTGGCCGCTTTGCGGCAGGCATCATATGGAGGTCATGCAAAATGCAGTCAATCAACTCTAGCTACAACCCAAAGGCAAGACGAAACGCTATGCTTCTCATGGCTCTCTGCGGAGTCATGTGGAGTCTTGGCGGTATTTTCATAAAACTCATCTCCTGGAGCCCCCTGCTGATCGCAGGCATCAGGAGCATCATTTCTGCACTGATCCTGGGCGGCTACATGTGGTATAAGAAAGTGCCGATCAACATATGCAAATATTCCATCGGTGCAGGCGTGGGGCTTTCCGGATCATGCATGTTTTTCGTTATCGCCAACAAGCTGACCACGGCGGCCAACGCCATCGTGCTGCAGTACGCAGCGCCGGTATTCATCCTGATAATATCTGCCGTGTTCCTGAAGCAGAAGCTCCACAAAAGAGAAGTGGTGGTGGTTGGGATCACGATGATCGGCATCGTCCTTTTCTTCTTCGATCAACTTTCACCGGGCAGCATGCTGGGCAATTTCTTCGGCATACTGGCAGGTATTTTCCTGGCAATAATGCTGGTAATGGTCGGTCTGGGCGGCAAAAACGACTCGATCCGAATGACCGGGATCCTGCTGGCCCACTGCCTGACATCGGTGATCGGAACACCTATCGGTCTGATGGGGACTGATGGAACGACCGGGATCGAAATATTATACATAGTGATACTGGGGATCTTCCAGCTGGGCATCCCGTACGTATTGTTCGCAATAGCGACCCGTGACTGTCCTCCGCTGGCAGCTTCACTGATCGCCATGCTGGAACCACTGCTCAACCCTGTCTGGGTGGCGATCTTCGTGGGTGAAATGCCGGGAGCCTTCGCACTTGTTGGCGCAGTGATCATCATAATCACCGTTACATGGTGGTGCATCAGTGACAGCAAGGGTGGCGCTGAGGAGTCTAACGGTGAAACGTCATCGAGCGTCGATGTGTTGGAACAATGATGAGGCAAATTCCCTAAATCCGCTCATTTGTTATGGATTTCAGAGATTTCGATTGGCTTTTTCTAAAGATTTTCTGGAAAAAGCCAACGTGATCTCTTTTTTATTGGATATTGACCCTGTTTTGGGGTGGATTTTGGCGGATCTGCTCCGATCGATTGGCTTTATTTTATAGGATTTAAAGATATGACAACGAATATGGCGATTTCGTTGTCATATTCAGGGAATCAAATTTAAAAAGCCAATCCTGACCCACCAAATCGGCAAATCAGATGTGAAATCACGTCCTCCCCTAGATAAAATTGGCTTTTTTCGAGGGTCTCGAGAAAAAAGCCAACCGCCTTCCCCGCAGCAGCCCGATCACACTAAAAAACGCAGAGCCGGCGAAGCCCTGCGCTTTTCAGCAAGTAATAAGATTTCTTTTTCGGCAATTATTCAGTAAACAGCGCCGTCAAACTATTCCGCTTGAACTCATTCCGCAGCAACCCCTGGATACGCCCGAACTCCCGATGCATGCAGCAGCCCATCCCCCTGTTGTGGGAACAATCGTAATGCTTTTTCATGCACTCAGTCACCAGGAACGTGTTCTCGAAGGCACATATCACATCGTAAAGGGTCAACTCGTCGCAGTCCCTCCTGATGGAATAACCACCCTTCGCACCACGTTTTATATCCAGGATCTCCGCCGCCTCCAGCTTTTTCAGCACCCGGTAAATAAACGGCGACGGTATATCTCTTCTCTTGGAAAGTTCGGCGGCCGGCAGTGGGCTCTCCTTGTGGAGTTCATCCAGCACCATGACAGCGTATTCTATTTCTCTTCTCAATAAAATATCTATCGCCCCCTCTCAATCAGCTTATCCAAAGCGCACTTTTCTTCTTGCAAAGGTGCACTTCCGTGCAAAGCGCGCTCTCTCGCGCATCTGTACCTCTTTTGTCAAGAATAGCATAGTGGAGTTGTTTTGTCAAGTTG
>CAYTVH010000041.1:10194-16131 GCA_964441805.1 uncultured Oscillospiraceae bacterium
ATTTGTGATATTTGTGATAGCTGCCGGATAAGCTGCGATCAACTTGACAAGACTACTAATATGGTGATACGTTTACCTTGTACCGGCGTCAGGAGACGCCACTACCGCAGCCACCTGCAATGAAGAAACCGAAAGGAGCCTGCCATGAAAGCAGCACTGGCACAAATTTATTCTGCAAAAGGAGATCCGGCAGCAAATCTCGCAAAGATGTCAGCCGCCATAAAAGAGGCTTCTGCAAAAGGCGCAGATATCGTCTGCTTCTCGGAGCTTTTTTATAGTGGATATGATATTTCTCGCGAGGAACTGGAAGCACTGGCGATTTACTGCGATGGTCCTGAGATGGATAAGGTTCGTGAAATGGCATCATCATCCGGAGCCCATGTATTCTTCAGTTATCCTGAAAGAGATCATGTGACAGGAGATGTGTTTATTAGTGCATCGTTGATAGACGATACGGGCAAAATGCTGCTGAATCATAGGAAAACTTACAGATGGGGCGATGAAAAAGATAAGGTTTCCGGCGGCTCGGGCTATGAAGTTTGCGACACCAAATTCGGGCGAATCGGCGTACTGATCTGCTATGAGATCGAATTTCCGGAACCGGCCCGCATACTGATGCTGCAGGGAGCAGAGATGATCTTAGTTACCTCCGCGTTCACATACGTAGAAAACATGCCCACATATCTCAGCGCGCTGGCTGTTCAGAATCAATGCTATATCCTGAGCACCAATGACGTGCGTGATTTTGAGCCACGCCGCGGAAGCAGCTGCGTGGTAGATCAGTACGGTAGAGTGGTATCGAGACTCAGTGATAAAGAAGGAATGCTGTACTGTGATATCGACTTGAGCGCCCCTAGCCGCAGAAATACCGATCCACATATGGAGGATCTGAATAAGGATACGTTTAGGATGATGGCGTGGATGGCGGAAAAAGAGGAGATCGCGGAACCGCCGGCTGCAGGAACCAAGAAATACGTCAAAAAACCTATACCCATCAAGGCCTACCCGGCCGACCGGGAAATGATCATCCACACCCTCGAAGGTGACATGAAAGCCATGCCCGGAGATTATATAATCACCGGAGTTAAAGGGGAGCAATATCCTGTTAAGAAAGAGATATTTGAAGAGACGTATGAGGAAGTTGAATAGGAAATTACAAACCCGCCGATCGGCGGGTTATGTTCTTTTTACTTAATATCATCAAAATATGATACATAGTTCAACTTGTGTTCACTGTTAGGGAAAAGAAGCTCGTATAATTCCAGAAAGTAATCGTCGGTCATGCTCGCTATATAATCTGCAACTATCATATTCTTGTCTTCATTCATATAGCTGTATTTATAATCATAATACTGACCTTGCTTATTTATAAGATCAATATGATGTTTATATATGACCGAGTCCGTTCTATCGTTTTTTAAATCATCCAGCAGCTTATAATATACTGCCTCAAACATCTCGCGTATGACAGCATAATTTTCGCTGACCTCATCACTTTTATAAATGATTTTATAGTTCTCTTCTTTTGCTGTTTTCAAATCATTATAAACAGCATCACTAAGGCATAAGTGGTCCTTGCCGTAACTGTTTTGTATTAAATCTACTGTTATATTATTTATGATCTGGGCATTTTTATCGCCTATTTCTCCGGGTGTAAAATCCTGCTTCCGGTTTATAAGCTTAGTTGTCTGGGCATCCTGCCTGTCTTTTCCTATGTAAGCCACCATATCACATATTCTGACAACACAACCTTCAAGAGTCATAGGCACCATCGTTTTGATAGCCGCTGTTCCTTCTGCATAGCATCTTTCCATTTGCAAGTCGAAATCGTCGAAGGTTTTATTGAATTCAGGCTTATATTCTTTCATTTCAAATTCGCCATTATGGCATAGTATACCATCTAGGCACTGCAAGCTAACATTTCTTGAAAACAGTTTGTCTAAAACACGCGCACTTTGCACATTATGATTAAACCGTTTTCCTGTTTCTTTTTCCAGCAATTCGTTCAGGAATTCTTCCCCCGCATGACCAAACGGAGTATGTCCTAGATCATGGCCTAATGCGATAGCTTCTATGAGGTCAAGGTTCAGTCCGAGCACTCGCCCTATATTTCTGGCAATCTTTGAAACCAACTGTACATGCAAACCTCTTCTGCTAATATCGTCATTTTTATATAATGAGAAAACTTGAGTTTTGTCCGTGTATCTGTTGTAATACGGCAAATGTAAAACCTTATCAACATCACGAGCAAAGGCAGGACGCAAAAGTGTAGCTTTATCTCTATCCGTATTTCTTCTTATTGCCATATAGTCATTACATCTGTACGGGTTCGGTTTGTTCTCTTTCAGGTCTTCTCTTATTTGTTCCTCGAGGTATTTATCTAATTTATTGTATCCATATGCCATCCTGCATCACCTCCCCGCATTACGACGTTACAACTTCATATTTGTGCTTTAATCTCTTATTAAGCGCATTGTTTCCAAAAGGCAAATAGCCATCTTTCTGAAGTCTGCCCAATACGATTCCCGGATCTCTGTTTATCTCCTTTGCAAAGGCACAGATCGTCTGCTCGTTAAAGGTGCCTTTTGCTGCAAATGCATCATACTTTTCTTGAGGTATAAGCATATTTCCGGCGAAATTATTTGCTTCTACTTCATGCGACCCATCTTCTTCAGTATAAGTTATCATATAATCTCCATTAATAATATGTCCTGCTTCATGTAACAAAGAAAACCAAAAAATATCCGCATCCAATCTCCTATCATTGACCATCAACATCACTTTCTTGCCTATTCTTTTAGTTGCACCATTAATATTAGACCCTTTAAGATTAGGCAGTGCAATTAAAACAACCCCCGCCTCTTTGAAGGCTTCTTTGATCAGTGAAAAAAAATCATCATGCCTTGTAGTTAAGGTCAATGCATAATCGATTGCTTTTAAAAACTTCTTTTTATCATAATTAGGAGCGTCCACTTCTAATGCTTTATTTATAGCAACCTGCACCATGATGTTGGCATTGACTATATTTGATACACTTAAATCTTTTACTGCACTTCTAAAACTAACCGCTAGATCTTTATTCTTTAAAACTTCTAATGATGAAACGCCTATATACTCTCTAACATGTTTCATCTGTTCTTCGACTTGTCTCGGAATATTAGGTAAATTGAAGTGTTCTACAAAATATTTGTAATCAATTAAATCAAATACTTCTCGTTCCTTTTCCTGCTGTTCTTCCGCCTTAAACTCAGCAATAAGCGAATCATATTTCTTTTGCAGATTTAGCCAGTAATCTATACTCGTTCCTAGCATTCGAGAAAGCTTCATTGCCATATCAACGGATAAACTTTGTTCCCCATTTATTAATACGCTCAAGTTCTTCGGTGTGGTGTTTAACCTCTTCGCAAAATCTTCCTGAGTAACACCGTATTCTTCGATCGTTTCTTTAACATAATATCCCGGATGAAAAGCAATGACATTTTTATACTCAATATAATTACTCATAATGACTGCTAACCTCCTTAATTTCCACGATCCTAACAACCATTGCTATTTCATCGATGTTGCATGGATCAAATGCTTCTTCATTCTCATCAAGCGGCTCCAATATTATACGCCACTTATCTTTGCGGCTCTTCACGTCTATTGCAAACAGCCCTTTCTTTTTCCCTTGAAGGTCATGAAAATGAAACTGCTTCTGGACTATAATATCTTTAATAACATGATTGCCACAATACCTCCTTCAAATACTCTAGCTTTCCGCATTCGCGATTCTGCTCCCAAACCCCAATTCTAATATCTCCGCTGCAATGTCATGACTATTTACTCGCATAATATTATCCTCAACATCTTCTTTCCCTCTTTCAAGCACCGCGATTCTGTTCTTCAATTGCATGATTTCGCTTTTCATGGTAGCGGCCCTCACTTTTTCCGATTCCCTAACGCAACAGCTTCCCTATCTCCAATACATTTCTGCATTATCCCACTGCCCAAAGAACTCATCTTCTTCGATCATTGCAAACCATATAGGTTCAAGAAACCTATTGATAATATCAAGAACCTCTTTGAATTCAGGCTCACTCTGGTTTAACTGCTTCAAGAAGTTCTGCCATAGCTTATTTATTTCAGCGTTAGAACCCATTCTGATAATCCTTGTCAAGCTATCTCTGTTATATGGTGTTCCTCTCTTTTCAAAGGTTCTATACACCGCTTCCTGAAGCACGCGTCCATCAAAGTTGTACATGCACGCCAGGTAGTAAATATCATAGAAATCCTTCATTCTACTATTAAGTTCCAGCTTTTCTATTGCGGATTCAAATTTTTCAGCTATAGTGCTTTCCAGTGAGTATGTAATTACTTCCGGGGTTTCGAACCCTTCAAGCTGGACTGGGAATATTCTTTTTTCCGGTTTTGGAACGATAACATCTCCAACCCCAAAATCTATGGTAAACGGTGTTTTTGTATTGTTTATCTTTGCTGTTATCTTACAAGATACCCCTGCATATTTTCTCTTAGGCGAGATAACTTCAAAACTATCTGCTGCCAGCTCTATAAAATCATTGCCTGTCTTCACGCTAATGATTTCATCAACAACTCTCTTCAAGTCGTCTGTGCTGTTAGGTAGGTCTTTAAGCAAAAAGTCTGCATCAATAGTTGCCCTGCTTTCAAAGTTTGTCATGATGTTTATCTGCAGACCGCCTTTTAATATAAGGTTGTCGACATATCTTGACTTTGATAACCTGCGCATAAATTCTTCCTGGCAAAACAGTCGCAAGTACATTTGCATTGGAAGCCCTGTTTCTTTTGATCTGTTTTTTAATCTCGCTAATACCGATGTCCCTTTATCTGTTATAGCCATATCCCGATCCTTTCCTTTACCCTTTTATGAATATTCCTTCGCTCCGCATAATCAAGAAAGTTGGCTATATTCTTTTCATTGTCGTTGATGTATGCCTGTATCGCCTTGTTGTAAGCCTCTCTATCCATCTTGTTTTCATTCTTTATGCACTCACATATCAGCCTATCTTTATCGAAAATTTTAAGTGTGCAATCGCCGTATCCTGCATCTGTTATCCCATATGTCAGGTGCTTTTTCTCAATATAGTGTGGCTGCACAGCCGGATAATCGATGTTGAATCTTGCTTTAGAAGCATTCCTGTCTATTGCTATGTTCCATGCAAGCGGTGTCCTCTCTCCATAACCATAATAAAGCAATGCAGTTTCCATGCAAATCACGCCATCCGGATAAAGCTGCCCTATGATCTGCGCTTCGCTGACTATATCGGCATTATCTGCCATCTGATAGTAGCCCTGTTTTATCCTCGTCAATTTACCGGCATTGACCAATTCCGCAATTTCACGTGATCTCAAACCAAGGCTATTCAACTGCATAGTTTTTATCAATGGCTGCATAGCTTCAGACATAACTTTTGCAGACTTCGCTGCATCAGGAATTGCCTTGTACACATTCTTCATTTCATTTACCATAGCAGTCATTCCTTTTAGATCCTCTGCTTTTGGAGTCGCATTCTTCAATGCCTCTATTATCATTTTGTAGTTTCTGTCAATTTTGTTCTGCACTTTTTTACCTCAAACAGATTGTAAATGCGGTGGCTTGATACATTTATTATATGCTATTGTGCGCGAAAGTCAATTTGTTTTCTAGATAAAAAAGGCTGGACCAATAATTGGCCCAGCATAAGTGAATATTACATCAATAGGTGCATAACTACATTTTAAGGTTATGAAATGACGGTTTCCACCAGCGGAATGGTGGTTTCATTAGAAACGGAATTACGGTTTCCTATGAGCGGACACGAGGGACATAGCGGCCGGAATACTCAGGCAAAATCCCGGCTTCCATATAAAAATACTCTGCCCAGGATCCAATCAAAATCAAATGCTCAGAAAGTCCGTTATCGCTGAACATCTTCAATA
>CAYTVH010000042.1:0-1304 GCA_964441805.1 uncultured Oscillospiraceae bacterium
TTCAGGAATTTGACGGCAACTATACGGAATACAGATGTTCAGTCCTTCGTGAGAAACTGAAGCTGAAAGCTCAGTATATGGAAGAACAGGACGAGATCGCCCGCACCGAAGTGATGGTGGATATCCTGAGAACAAGGGCATCAAAAATGGTGAACCCTGTCATTGGTAAGTCAGTGAACGCCAAACAGTCGCAGCTGGATCGTCTGCTGGCAAGACAGATAAAAGCACCGTTCATCGAAGTCCGCGAACCTGAAATAATACTGCCTAAGATCGCGCCGCAGGCAGAAGCCGCTGCAGATGCTGCCGAAGGCGGATACCCTGAAGAGCCGAAGACTGTCCTTTCCATAAAGGACTATCAGGTGGCATTCGATAAGGAGTTGTTGGAGAACGTTTCATTCGAGCTGAAGGCTGGGGAGAAGGTATCTATCGTCGGTGCCAACGGTACAGGTAAGACCACTCTCATCAGAGATATCATAAATAATGACCACCCGGCTATCCACATAGATGAAGATATCAAGTACACATGTCTGTCCCAGCTTCAAGGTGAAGCCATGGATGATGGAAGAACAGTTCTTAGAGTGATGCAGGATGCAGGCTTCGATACAAGGGACAACATAAAAGCGCATCTTGCTAAGTATTGCCTTGAAGAAGAGATAATCGACCAGCCGGCAGGAAATCTGTCGGGAGGGGAGCAGAATCTGCTGCAGATAGCCATGCTGGCCAAGTCAGGAGCTGAGCTTTTGATACTGGATGAGCCTACAAGCCATCTCGACATCTATGCTCAGGAGGCTTTGGAGAAGGCCATCGCAGATTACAAAGGAACAGTGCTGATGGTGAGTCACGACTTTTACTTGACAGCCAACTGTGCCGACCATGTTCTTCTGGTTGAAGATAACACCATCAGGCAGATGCGTACGAGAAAGTTCCGTAAGATGGTTTATGATAAGTACTTCGACCAGAAGTATCTTGAAATAGATAAGAAAAAGCAGCAGCTGGAAGCTGAGATCACAGAAGCCTTCAAGGAAGAAGACCTTGCCTATGTGGATAAACTGTGCAGCCAGCTGGAAGAACTGAGTAATAAATAATAGCAGATAACGATGGACGTTAAAAGGAGGAATAAAAATGAACGAAAAACTTAGAATAGTTAAGCCTGTAGGGGATTTATTGGAGTACAAGATCCGTTCCGGCAGAATGGACAACGGCATCGGTCAGAAGATCTGGCAGTTCGCATTGAAAAACCCTGAAACAGTTGATGCTATCATGAACATCCTCGACATGGAACTTCCTGATGCAGATACGCTGGC